>JABFSV010000408.1 GCA_013140405.1 Methyloglobulus sp.
ACATTACCCTGACAGGCGCATTAGCAACCAGTGCAACAGGTAACGCTTCCGTCAATTCGATGACAGGTAACGGCGCAATCAACACACTTGATGGTGGTGTCGGCAATGACACCCTGAATGGTGGTGCTGGCAACGACACATTAGTTGGCGGTGACGGCAATGATTCATTAATTGGTGGCACGGGAATTGGTCTCCTCGTCCATGATACGATGACCGGAGGCGCAGGCAACGATACGTACTCGGTTGACAGTTTAACTGATGTGGTCAACGAATCCATTCTTGATGGCGGTACAACAGATCTCGTAAACAGCACGGTAAGCTTTGATCTCGGTGTTGTTGCCAACGCGGGTGTTGAAAACCTTCTCCTACAAAGTGGCCTAATCGGTACAGGTAACACCTTGGCGAACGAAATCACTGGCAACGCTTCCAACAATACCCTGTCAGGTTTGGGCGGCAATGATAAGATCAATGGTGGCGGTGGTGGTAATGACACCATCACTGGCGGCGCTGGTAAAGATACCGTTATAACAGGCATAGGTGACGACATAGTAAAGTTTACCGCAGCAACCGATTCTTCTGCATCATCAGGTACTACAAACATTGACGTATACAGTGATTTACTCCTGAACGGAGTAGTTGCTGGTGGTGATACGATAGACGTGTCAGCGTTAAATTTTGCTGCTGGAAATGTTGTTTCGGGAGGTGCAGCCATAACAGGTGTATTGAGTAGTGAAGCGAATTTTGTCGCTAATATGAATACATTGTTGACTTCAACTAATGGCTTTGGTTTTGACGGTAACGCTACAACAGGACTAGCAGACTTTGCTATCGTGACTGGGGGTGTGGGCTCAGCTGCTGCTCTGTTAGGAAAAACATTCCTGGCTATTGACGTGAATGGTAGTGAAACATTTACCGCTGCTGACTTCGTGATCGAACTCACTGGCACATCAAACTTTTCTACAATAGATGCAACTTCGTTTATTAATTAAACCTTAGTCTTAAGGTAAAACCCAAAGCCCCATTCCGGTAAAGCCGGGATGGGGCTTTTTTATGTCCACCGCTTTTAAAGAAATCTTGGTCGTGGGTTAAAGCTGTATTTTTTGATGGGCTTGCGCTAGTTCCCAATCTCCAGATTGGGAGTCGACAAGGCAAGCTCCAGCTTGCAAAACAACATTCCCAAGCAGAGCTTGGGAATGAGCGAAAAAAGTAAATCCATTCATGGTTCGACTAGGCTTACCACGAACGGATTTACTTTTACGTCGTGCCATAAAGTTTTATAGTCCTTGTGTTACCCACTATGATTCACATAGAACCATCAAGTTACAGGTTTAACCCACTACCCAATAGCTAACCCAGCTAAAGTTCCCTCAACAAACCATTCTGCTCGGACGTTTCCATCCGTTTCCGGAAATCATCGACGGCATCCATAAACAAGCGTTCCTGGTTGATGTCTGGTAGCTGGTTTTGTCCGCATTGTTCCAACGCGTTAATCACAAAGGCAATCGTCAGTACATTGGTATCGACGGCGGGCTGGTAAACATTATCCTCTTCACCTTGAATATTGAACTCGACAAGAATATGGCTGGCTATCAGTTTTAATAAGATCGGCTGGACGATGGCGATTGGGAGAGCCAGTTTTGCCGCTACTTCATCCGCCGTTAAAGGTTTACTGAAGTGGCTGAAGTGTTTAATGAGCAAATGCGTGATTTGCAGGGCAATAACTTTTTGCAGGGAAAAGCTGATGTTAGAAAAACGGTTATTGTTCCGGTAATTTTCATAATTTTGTAGATAAAAAGCGACTTCACAGCCAAACAATACCGTCATCCAGCCCATTTGTAACCACACGACAAATAAGGGCAATGCTGCAAAACTGCCGTAAATGGCGTTATAACTGGATACGCCAATTTGCAAACCAAGATAAGCTGTCTGTAGCAGGTCATACAGAATACCTGTCACAATCCCAGCAATCAGCCCAGCCCTGAAATGGATATGATGGTTGGGCATAAAGATAAAGGTGAAGGCAAATAAGCCGATCATCAGCAACAAGGGCAATAAGCCCAGTGCATTAATAACCAACCAAGTGCCAACTTCTGGTAATTCAATAAGGGTGATTAGCCAAGTTATCTCTGTTTTCAGCAGTACCGTAATGCTGTTGGCGGCAATCAAAATGATCGGTGCCAGCAACATAAGCGACAGGTAATCGCTGTATTTGCGGCTGATTGACCGTCCCCTGGGGATTTTCCAGATGTAGTTGAAAGATTCTTCGATATTGCCAATCAGGCTGATAATGGTCCAAAACAGCACAACAATACCAATTCCTGCAACCACCCCGCCTTTTGTGCTTTCCAGCAGGTTTTGGGCAAAACTGATGAGTTGTATGACCGTGGTTTCTTGATGCGGAACTTGCTCAGTCAAGCGTTCCGTCAAGGTCTTCTCAAATCCGAAGCCTTTGGCGACACCAAACAGCATGGCGATGACTGGCACAATCGACAACAAGCTATAAAGCGTCAACGCGGAAGCGCGTAGCGGACACAAGTCACGGGAGAAGCCCTGGGCGGACAACAACGCTATTTTGAACGACTTGATGAGTGCCGCTTTAAATGGCGGCAGGGTTTGCTCATGTAACAGCCAGACATCTTCTTTAACAAAATGGATGATTTTGTGTTCCATAGGTCGTCCTTATGTTAATTAAAGAATTAATTTTAAACAGATAGTAGCCCTGATTTCCTAAGTTTCATCCAGGCCACGAGTAAAATATCAAAGCCGCTTCAAATTTCTTGTTCCAGGCCATTTTTTGGCAATCTTATCGATACCATAAAAGTTAGTATGAAAACCAGTACTCCCAAGGTTTGCATGGCGTTGATTGGATCAACATGTTGTGCTGTGGCAAAAGTATAAGTGCCGACGGCAATTAGCATTGCCAGATTTTGGAAAAAATTTTGCAACGCAACAGCACTACCGCTGCCGATGCTTTGTTGCCCCAACTCTTGTAGCGCCGCATTCATGGGGACGATAAAAA
>JABFSV010000173.1 GCA_013140405.1 Methyloglobulus sp.
CTTTATAGGGCAAATCGAATATGTCAAAGGACAAAAACAACAAGCTGGTCCAGATAAAAAGATAAACAACAGATACCTTGCCGCTGGGCACAAAGACCATCCAGGTTGACAGTATTAACGAAGGGGTTCCGAGAACCAGCCAGGGTTTACGCCGCCCCCAGCGCGTATGCCAGCGGTCGCTCAGGATACCCATAATGGGGTCGGTAAAGACATCCAACAGTCGTGAAATTGCAATCGCCATCCCCACGCTTGCCAAAGGCAGACCCAGGTCATCCGCATAATAAGAAGGAATAAACAGCACCAAAGGCAATAACACCATCGAATGGATGAGATGCGGCAAACCATAAAGCGCCATCAACTTATGCGTGAGCGCAGGTACGTTTTTAGGGAACGGTTGCTTGGGCATTTTCAGGGTACGTTTCAGCCGATAGGATAAATGTGCAAGATTATAGGATCAATTGACGCAACTATACTATCGGTCAGCCAGTTTGATTGGATTATTAAAGTTGCCCTATTTCTGCATTTTTTAGATCTTTTAATCACATGTGAACAAACACACATTTTCTGAGGGATCATTTCACAGCCGTTAGGCATAAAAACCTATATTCTCTAACTGACGCAATGAACTACGTCAGTTAGGAGATCTAAACATTAGTGGGCGTTGCGGCATCGCCTTCAATGCCGCTTCATTAGGAGTACATATTATGCCTATCAACAGCAAACTACTCGCCATCATCGGACGGCGATTCCCTGCCATCTTCGACATCATCCCTCACGGGCCACAAGTTCGTTTTTTGCAGAACAACTTTTCGGAGGTTGCCCTTAACCCTCAGCCACTTCCTCCCCACGAGTTGGGTGCAGCTATTGCCTCTGAGTTCGTCCATACCGCCTGGCTGGCCGAACGATTTGGTCTCGATAGAGGGCTGGCTTTCGATGACCTCGATGATTGGTGCCCTACTGTGCCGAAAAAGCTGAAGCTGCCACCATGGTGGCCACCAATACCCGAACCAGAGCCACATCCAGACTGGCTCATCGACTTCCACCTCGGATTCGCAGCCCGACTCGCCGTGGTCACGGTTGGATTTGAGGGAACTCGACTCGGTGAATCCTTCGATAAGGCGATAGAGCGATCTGTTGCTACAATTGAATCCGCGAATACTTGAGTAACAAGCAGTCGTCCCGTGCATCCTGGTGGGGATACGGGACGACCACTTCTTAACGAAAGCCGCCGATTCTTCTCAAAGGACTTGCCTCTTTGGTGAACAATTAGGCTGCAATCGAATTGGTTTTCGAACCTTTACTCACCTATCGCAATGCCTTTTCCCACTTACTAATCACCGCCGAGGCAATACTATTACCAAACACATTCGTTGCACTACGTCCCATATCCAGAATCTGGTCAATCCCTAACAACAAAAGCAATCCGGCTTCGGGGATTTTGAACATAGATAAGGTAGCGGAAATGACGATCAGTGATGCCCTTGGCACACCAGCCACACCCTTGCTGGTGAACAGCAACACCAGCAACATCAGGAGCTGGTCAGCAAGCGGCATATCGATCCCATAAGCCTGGGCAATAAACAGCACCGCAAAGGTCATATACATCATGCTGCCATCGAGGTTGAATGAATAACCTAAAGGCAGCACCAAACCACAGACTTTTTCATCACACCCGAAGCGTTCCAATTGTTGCAACAGCTTGGGGTAAGCACTTTCGCTGCTGGCGGTGCCAAATGCCAACAGCATCGGTTCGCGGATGTGGCTGATTAAGGATACGATTTTTCGTCCTAGAAATAAAAACGCAAAACAGCCCAAAAAGGTACAAAGCAAAAACAAGCCAAAATAGAATTCTCCGATAAATTTACCGTAAGTGAGCAGCACACCGATGCCCTGCTGTGCAATAACTGAAGCCATTGCTGAAAAAACCGCCACCGGTGCATAGTGCATCACGTAACTGGTGACTTTGAGCATGATATGCGCCAGAGAATCCAGCAGCTTAACCATCGGCTGCGCCAGTTCGCCTAGCGAGGCACAGGCTACGCCAAAGAACATCGAGAACACCACGATTTGCAAAATCTCGTTGTCAGCCATGGCTTCAACCACGCTTTTCGGGAAGATATGCGCGGCAAAAGTGCTGAGTGTCGGCTTAACATCGGGCAATCCAGTATCAGCGCCAATAGCGGGCAAAGCGATATGTAAGGAACTGCCCGGCTCCAGCACATTCACCAGCAACATGCCCAACAACAAGCTGAAAAGTGATGCTGAAAAAAACCACAACAGTGCCTTGATGCCGATACGCCCGACGGTGTTGATGTCACCCATTTTCGCCATGCCCACGACCAGCGTGGAAATCACCAAAGGCGCGATAATCATCTTGACCAAACGCAGGAAAATATCGGTCAATACGGTAAAAACCGTGATGACTTGGCTTAGTAAGGGACTTGGTTTTATCTCCCCTGAGCCACCGAGTGTCACGTTAAGCAATTCACCAACCACAATGCCCAGCACAAGCGCGATAACGACATAAAGTGTTTGGCGATTGGGCTTTTGGGTATGGGCGTGGTCATGTGTATGGATAGTCATTAACGAAGCTCCTGATACATTACTTATTTCGATTTTTATTTTGTGGATGCAAACCGTTTAGCCACGCTATTGAGCGACTATTGATTCGGCCTTACGAAGTTTTAGCTCCCGTTCGCCCTTGTGCCCTGAGGGTATTGAGCCTGTCGAAAGGCGCATGTGCTTCGACAAGCTCAGCATTTATGCCCTGCGGGTACGAACGGTTCAAACATTAAAAGGCCGAATCTATAAGGCTAACAGAAAATCTTTCGTTGGTAGAGGGGATATCGACAAACTACCACTTCGCTGTGCTTATCCGCAGGGCTCGTTTCGCAAATTGCAGGAAATACTGGCTGAATTAATTGTGCCACGAAATATATCTCATGGATAACCCAGGAACAGGCAGATAAATAATGAGGCAGTCTTGAAGGCTTGCAATAAAAAGCCCCCGTCGGT
>JABFSV010000139.1 GCA_013140405.1 Methyloglobulus sp.
GGCAATTACGTCCATTTCTAGCACTCCAGGTGTCTCCGGCAAAAAGCCGGTCATTAAACAACCTGGGGTGGAAACTTTTCAACGCTCTTTCCCCAGGACCCTGGAAAGTTTTGCACGATTTTTAACACTTAGAATTAGCAAAAATATTTGCAGCTTATCTTACTGAATACCCAAGTCTTCAGCTTATTTATGACGGTGTTTCAGTTGATCCCAAAAGCGCACAACTTCGTTGCGATGATTACAATTTGGGTGATGTTGAAATTACAAATGGTAAGAGTATTACTTTGGCTGTTTCGGTTATTGAATGGAAAATGCAAACTGAGCGCGTATTCCATCTTTGTGACTCTAAAGGTATTTCGTTATACGAATACCCAATAAAACAACAAATACGCGCTCCAGGTTTTAACTTCACCGCCTATATCAAATCTGAACATTTTTTAGAATTAGATAAAAAAAATGAGTTGGGCGTAGGAGAATTACACCCAGAAGTATCGGACATTCTTAAAATAGCTAGGAATAAGATTAAGGATCATTTTCGGCGCAGGACACATGAAAATCAAAGTGAAATTGTTGAGCAATGGAAAAAAGAGCAGATATACCCTTACGAAGACAAAATAGAACTCAATCCGGTTGAGATAGCTGAAAGACAGGTTTTTGATATTTTGGCTGTCAATGTTCAAAGCTACTTGCCTGAATTTGAAGAGAAAGATAAGAAATCCAAAAAATTTACTTTTCGTTTGCTCGCCCAAGCGATTAGTGATAATCCAGAGTCTGTTCAAAAAATAATAAGCGAAGTACTCGGGCTTAAGAAAGAAGAACAAGACGATCTCGCTGAATTGCTTGAAAGAACGCAACTCTCTTCCATCATAAGTTCGGCAAAAATAGTCGCTAATCGTCTTGATTTTCTTGTAGGTTTACATAATCTGATTTTTGATAAAGATACAAATAAAACGCTTCTTGAACGAGATCAATTACATAAAATTTTGGAAAAGGAAGCTTGGCTATTCCACGAAGAATTTAGTCTTGCTGGAAGCGAACAAAGGCTAGAAGAGGTATTAAACTTCCATCTTGATACTCTTGGTAAGCGTGAGGATGATACTGACCCAGTGGAAGTAGGAGAAGGCAGAACTGGACGAATTGATTTAATGTTTCACAAGACAATACAACCAAGGATCGGTGAATACGATTATTTAATCGTCGAACTTAAGAGGCCATCGATAAAAATCAATTCCAATGTTTTGAGGCAAATCGAAGAATATGCAATTGCAGTAGCAAATGATCCTCGTTTTCACGGCGTACCTACCCGATGGACTTTTATAGTTGTAGCTAATGAACTTGATAATTTTGCTAAAGAGAAAGCAAATCAAAGAGATAGACCTAAAGGGCAAGTTTACAATTCAGCCAATTTAAATATTACTGTCTGGGCTAAAGAATGGGCGGATGTAATCAATAATTCACGTTCTAAATTACATTTTGTAAATCAGCAGCTTGACTATGAAGCTGATCGGGAAAGCGCCAAGGAATATCTGAAAAAAACACATTCAAAGTTTATTCCCGATTCTTATCAAGAAGAATCCAGTATGCCGCGCCAAGCATCGGACTATCTATCGGGAAAAGCAAGGTAGCCTGGATGAAACGTAGTGGAATCCAGGGGTTGCGTTCCCGTATTTCGCGCTGCTTTATACGGGCAGAAGCCGGACGGCTGCTATTTGCCGTGTCCCGCACCCAACGTGGCAGCACGAATGATGCGGATCGACTAAGGAAGTATTTGGGGAAATTCGGCTTGGACTGGGCTAACTTATAAGCGTTGCCCCTTAAAAACTCTCTTTTTTATCGCCCAATACTGAATATGACCATGTAAGTAATGCTTTATTGCTTGAACACCTGCTTCAAAAGCTGGTGCATCCGCTGCCAGGAGTCTTTATCCGCATCGGCATTATAGGCCAGGGGCATATTAAAGCGTTTGGCATACTCATCAGCATCAGGGTTGGTGAAGCTGTGTTTAACACCTGGATAATTGACAAATTCATAGTCAGCTCCGGCATTTTGTATTTCTTGTTTGAAGGATTTGATTTGGTCAGCGGTAATAAAGGGATCATCGGCACCGTTTAATACCAGTATTTTGGATTTTATCGACCCTTTTGCTGGCGCAGGGTCTTTCGATGCCAAAGATCCGTGAAAACTGATGACTGCGGCTAAGTTGGCACCGATTTTTGCCATATGCAAAACTATACCGCCGCCAAAGCAATAACCAATTGCCGCTATTTTATCCGGTGCGACCCTCGGCTGTTTCTGCAAAAATTTCATGCCTTCGTTAAAACGGGCTTCCGCAACTTTCATATTGGATAAAGCCGCTTCCATGTATTGTTGCGCGTCTTTAGGATGGTCAGCCACTTTTCCGGCTCCGTACATGTCTAACGCAAACGCTACGTATCCCAGCTTCGCCAATTGCTCAGCGCGCTTTCTGGCATAGGCGTTATGTCCCCACCATTCATGCACCACCAATACCCCAGGCCGTTTGCCGACTACAGCATCGTCAAAACTGAGATAACCTTGAAACGGTTGACCATCAATCTGATATTTTACGGCCTCTGATCGGATTTCGGCTTTGCCGACAGGGCAAAATAAAACAAAACCTGCCATGAGCAGTACGGTTAATTGAGTTAGCTTGGACATAGCACCTACCTCCATTATTTTCATTTTAATAACCTGAGTTTACAGCAAGCAACTATTACGGTCGATAAGTTCGAATCGGTTTCAATAACTCGCAAACTCGTATAAGAAGCTAACGAATAAACCTCAACGACAGGGTTGCTGCTTGGTAGAGTGACTTGATGTTTCCCTAATCAAAAACTTATCTGTAGAATCCGCACCTTTAATTTTGTCACAGGAGCAGCATCCAAATGGGTAGAGCCTATCAAAACCGTAAAGTGTCAATGGCCAAAACGTCCGATGCCAAGGCAAAGGTCTACAGTAAGTATGGCCGTGAAATCTATGTATGCGCCAAATCGGG
>JABFSV010000141.1 GCA_013140405.1 Methyloglobulus sp.
CATGAGCGCCAATAATTAACCACTCATTGAGAGCCACCGACAACCCGACAAAAGTTTTATATCCCGAATAGAAGCCTAGAGCCAACCAAATAAATAAAACAAAAACGCTCACCCATTGATTAATTTTAGAAACTGAAACACTTAATGGACCAGTTACCCATTTCTCCGACAGCGTGTCGTTACCTGGGCGTTCTAAAAGGGTTTTGTATAGGGGGCCTGTAACTTGATCTTCAAGTAAATCTAGATGATTTTCCCAATTCTCTTGCCAATATTTGCTACCACGATTTACAAAATGCCATGCAAAAGTGAATACAAAACCTATTGACGCAACTATGAAAGAAAGAAATGGTTTATTTGGAATATGCTCGGACGAAAGGATTGCGAAATAACCAGCAAAAGCAACAGCTATTAGAGCCCAGAAATAACCCGCCCGCTTCCAATACAACTCAATTTCAAATTTCCTAATATCGGAAACCTGCTCAAATGCAGCCTTAAGTTTTTCAGAATTTGCCATCTTAGTTTCGAACTTTTGTTCGTATTCGTCTTGTTTCATGATACGGGCTTCTTTTCAGTTATAAAGAGTAATTATAAATGTCTTCCATGATTCAATTTTCACGTCAATAAATTTGATACATTTGTTATTTACAGTCCATCTTTTAAAGTATATCGTCCTAGTATTGCGTGATAGACAGCATGATAGAATGTTGCGATATGAGGAGACTCATTACCCAGCCGGACGGGGCATGTTGCCCCGTCCGTAACATTTCGACGTGGTTCAACAACGCCACCGTCGGCAAAATGTGAGTGACGGGGTAACATACCCCGTCACTCGTTGAGGTAGTGTTGTTGAATGTATCAACAGGAATCACTCGATCCATTTTTATTGACCCTAATCAACCCCATTTCCTGTAACAACAAGCCACTTAAATTTTCGACTTTTAAATCCAAGTGCGTGCTATCCCCTGGCGTTTTATCTTTTGCCCAAAGCAAGTAATCCGTTTGACCACTTGGTGAACTGGTCGCAGTATAAACTTTAGGCATTATCGGGACATGGTCACCGTACCAGCATAGCCAATTTGAGCCCGGTAAAACGTCCAACCGATCACGTAGCATTCCTGCCATGCGGTCAGCATTACCCAAATGTCGCAAATAAATAGTCAAGTCTTCGCAATCTTCGGGTGGAGTGGTCGAATACAGACGATCCACATCACCCTCTGACACTTTCTCCAAATGCAGCGGCCCATGATTTTCCATAGTAATGACGAACACGAAGATTGCTTGTGTCGATGATGCCTCTAATATACCGCAAACTTTTTCGGCAAGAGCTACATCGCCAATGTAAGGCCCTGTTTTATTGGCAGGGTTGAAGCTGTGAATATCAATAAATTCATCAAAGCCGAGCAATGGAAACACTTTGTCACGCGCGTAAAAACTGGCAGGATAAGGATGCACACAGACTGTGCGGTAACCGAGAGACTTGAGAAAACTGGCTAATGTTGGGATGCCCTGCTTTGCCAATTTGCGATATGGATTAAAGCGGTGTACACCGATAGATTCAGCACTTAACCCTGAAAGGAAGGCAAATTCAGTGCGTACTGTATTCGCCCCCCAGGCTGGCACTTCAACTTGTCCATGACAAACTGCCGATGTTTTTATGGCATCGAATTCCTGCAATACCTCCGTCCGTATACCCGAAAACAAACGACGCGCATCGAAAAAGGATTCACTTTGGACAACTACCAAATTGGGCAATGCGCCATCACTGGCTTGGGCAGATTCCACAAACTCATCCCTTGAAGGAATACAGCAATGCTTTCGTTCCTCTTCTGCATATCGCCATAAGCTGCTTAGCAAACCCAGCTGCTTCAAATCTATTTCTGCATCAAAAGTTACGGGCAATTTTTGATTGGCTCCCAGCCAGAATAGCCCAAAACCAAATACCATCAATGAAATCAGCAATATCAAGAAATCTTTGTTCGGCATCCATTCAAATAGAGAAGGCTCAAAACTTATTCCGCCATAGAGCGCCCCTATAAATCCGGCGGCAATAATCAATGTCCGGGCAACACCTAAGAATGGCAGATACAGCCGAGGATGTTTCAAGACATCAATAAAATATTCAAAATCCTGAAATATGAATGGCTCGCGTAAGGAGTGATACTTGGCATTGTTGACTTGCACCACTAAAAGTAGCAAAGCCAGCACATTGAAGACGGCAAACCAGGGCCTTTGGAACAACACCAGTTCAAAAACAAACAGTAAGAACCAGATTCCGATATGAATACATAATGATGCCCAGTGCCGCCGCCAGGGACTTATCGCCCTCGGCTCTAACTGGCACTCAAGCAAAAACGATAAGCCCACACCCACAAATAGGGGTGTCGCCACATCTAACCAGGACAAATCAACCACTGTAATTCAATAGCCGTAAGATACGCACTGAAATCCACGGGTGTAGCACGGCTAAAAACCATGTCCCTAAATTCAATGGAAATGGAAAACTAATTCGCGATTGATTACGTGCCAAACCGCATTTGATATAGCGAGCAGCTTTTTCCGCCGACCATAAAAAAGGTTTAGGCCCAGGCATGTCAGTACACATTTGCGACTCCACATAACCTGGCATCACCACATTGATACGGATACCTTCTGGTTCTAGCCAGCCTTGCAAAGCCTCGCCATAAGCCTTAATTGCCGCTTTGCTGGCGCAATAACTGGGCGTAACCGCCAAGCCAAAATAGGCTGCCAACGAACTCACCAACGCAATCTGACCATCACCACAGCTACGCATACTTGGCAGCACGGCATCGACCGTCGCCATCGCCGCTAGCACATTAACCTGAATGAGATTTTGAACATCTTCCCAACGCTCACCTTTACCCTCTGGGCCGATGTTCGTATTGACCCCAGCATTGACGATAACTAAATCTACTTTCTCAAGCTGGCATATCTCTTTAAGCCACCCAGATAACTCATCCAATTTACATACATCCAGCACTTGGGTAA
>JABFSV010000302.1 GCA_013140405.1 Methyloglobulus sp.
GCCTTATACAGCCGCCCTAAAACAATTGCCAGGGTACGGGCGATTGATTACCTCAAACACCCACAATTATTCGGTATCAAAGGCATTCCTATCGATCATGTGATTAGCCCTGAACAGATTGTTATGGAATCAATACGCAATCTGATCGACTTTCCTGGCGTGTTACACATTTCCGATTTTGCTGGGGGGTTGGTGCGGCTATTTTCCGTAAAAGTCACTGAATTTGGCTTCTTAACCGGAAAAAAAATCAAAACCCTAAGTGACCGTTTAGCCAATAGCAAAATTCGCGTGGTTGCCATCTTCCGCAAAGGCAAACCCTTGTTGGTGAATGGTCAGGCTACGATAGAAGCGGGGGATGAGGTTTTTATTGTCGCACCTCGAAATGAAGTGCGTCGGGTCCTAAAAGAACTCAACAAACTGGAAGCGCCACTTAAACGTATCATTATTGCAGGTGGTGGACATATCGGTAAACGGTTAGGCTTGGCCCTTGAAAACGACCATCAAGTTAAAATCATTGAGAAAGATCCAAGACGAGCAAAAAAAATCTCCAACGAGCTGCATAAATGTATCATCTTAAATGGTGATTGCGCTGATGAGACACTGCTGCTGGATGAATCAATCGACAGCGCTGACCTATTCTGCGCCATTACCGAGAATGATGGCGTCAATATTATTTCTGCTGCACTGGCAAAAAGCCTGGGCGCACGCAAGACTATCTGTTTGCTCAACCATATTTCCTATACCAAATTGCTCCCTGGCACCGGTATTGATGTCGCCGTACTGCCCAATCAGGAAACCTTAGGTAGCATATTAAAACATGTACGCAAAGGCGATGTTGCCCAAGTCAGCTCCCTGTGTGGTGGTACTGCCGAAGCCATTGAGGCGATTGCCCACGCCCATAATGACATGCATTCAGTGGTGGGAAAGCGAGTAGATGCAATACATTTTCCTAGCGGGATCGTAATGGGTGCGTTGATCCGTGACCAGGAGGTTATCGAAATTCATCACGACACGGTATTTGAAGAAAACGACCATGTCGTCATGTTTGCTATGGAGAAAAAATTGGTGGTCAACATCGAGAAAAACTTCCAACCGATAGGAAAATGACCGTAACCATTCAACTTTATGCGGATTAGCTTCAATGCTGCTTCACTACACTTTTCAAACTTTTCTTATCGAAAAAGCATTGACACTGATGTTTTTGAGTCCGGTCATAACCTGTAAGTCTTCCTGTCTTGTTCCATGAATATTGCTCTCACTATCATACATATATTCAGTGTAGTTGTTATGGGCTTCAGCGGCTTGATGTCTACCTGCTTGCTGACTTCATTAATTTTCGATGATGGCGCTACCTCGGCTTTTGCCCAAGGGACTTGGGTTACTTTTTTGACCGGATGTTTACTGTTTTTGCTGACGAGACGATCACCCAAAAAAGTATCAAAGCAAGCGGGGTTTTTGTTAGTCACACTGTGCTGGTCACTAGCATCGGTATTTTGTACTTTCCCGCTATTACTTTTCTTGCCTGAACTGAGTTTTGTCGATGCTTATTTCGAGGTTATCTCCGGTCTCACCACAACCGGAGCGACGGTACTTAGTGGACTAGACCGTTTGCCAATGTCAATTAACCTGTGGCGGCATGAATTGACTTGGTTTGGCGGCATAGGAATCATCGTTTTTGCGGTGGCCATCTTGCCTATTTTAGGCATTGGCGGTATGCAATTGCTTAAGTCAGAATCACCCGGTGCAGTGAAAGAATCCGATTTACCACCCCGCATAGCGCAAACAGCAAAAGCCTTGTGGTTAGCTTACGTAGTGATTACTGTCATTTGCATCAGCGCTTTACATTTAGCAGGAATGAGTTGGTTCGATGCAGTATGTCATGCCTTTGCCGCCATGAGCTTGGGCGGGTTTTCCACTCATGATGCCAGCGTTGGTTACTTTGATTCTTTACCCATCGAAATCGTATTGACGACTTTTCAGCTATTAGCCGCGATGAATTTTGCCACCCACTTTTTGGCTCTCAGAAAACACTCATTTAAGCCATACCTTAAAGATATAGAAGTGCGCGGCATGTTATTTGTGGTACTTGGAAGCTGTGTGATGTGTGCCTTCGTACTGCGGTATTATGGGACGTATCCCGACTTCTTGACGGCTTTGCGCCATACCACATTTAATCTGGTCACCGTTGCAACCACCTGCGGCTTTATGAGCCAGGACTTTAATCAATGGCCTATTTTCGTGCCGATGTGGATGCTGTTCCTGAGTTGCATTTCTGCTTCATCTGGCTCTACAGGTGGCGGTATCCGAATGATAAGGACTATTATCTTGATGAAGCAAACCCAGCTTGAGATGTTTAAATTTATTCATCCTTATGCTGTTAAATCTTTGAAAGTCGGCGATAACACAATAAGCAACGATATTGTAACTTCGGTAACAGGCTATATCTTTCTCTATTTTATGTGTGTTATCGTTTTAGTATTCACGCTACTTTTGAGTGGCCTGGATTTCATCACGGCGTTATCTGCAATTATTGCCACATTCAATAATATGGGGCCTGGACTTAACCTAGTCGGCCCCGCCACTAATTTCAGCGTTTTAAGCGATTTTCAAACCAATGTTTGCAGCTTTGCAATGCTCCTGGGACGCGTACAAATTTTCTCCATCATCATCTTATTTGTACCAGAGTTCTGGCGAAAATAAACGCTTATACATTTGGCCTGAAACAAAGTGGTACGCCATGCGTGCCATTGGTTGACAACGGGTTATTACTCCTGATACTCCAACACTCCCTCAATCGCCCTAATGAGGGTCTGTCTCCTGATTTGATGTCGATTTCCTGACAGTTGCAATCTTTCCACTTTTGAAAGTCCGGTTTTACCCTGCCATGCGACATAAACCGTACCCACAGGTTTTTCCTCGCTGCCGCCATCTGGCCCTGCTATGCCTGTTACGGCTACAACCCAATCTGCCTCGCTGTTTGCCAATGCGCCCGCTGCCATTTGCTGT
>JABFSV010000391.1 GCA_013140405.1 Methyloglobulus sp.
AGATCCTGTTGTGGGTGTTAGCCTATCACCGTCGCAAAAAGACTACTTGACCAACAACGCGCTTCGCAATTGCCATTGATGGTCGGCATCGAAAGCCTGTAGGTAATGGATGTCACTTCGCGACCCATACGCTACGGGTACGCCGTCGCGGTAGACAAGCCGCTGGCTTGATGATGACGCAACCCTATCACCTGAGGTGACTATCCCGGTCAGGTTTAACGGATCGGCCGTGCTGAGTACGGTCAATACAGCAGTTTTTTCTTGTTTGCGGGTATCTTTAAGTAAGCGGAGCGCCTCGGGCGAGGCGAATTGCTCACTGGCAAAGCCTTGGACGAAACGGCCACCACGGACATCGCCGCGCGCTTCCAGCCGGCGGTAGACATAGAGCAGCTCCCGCCAGCTTGGGATGCCTTCTTCCCGGTCCAGTACTTTGCGAAAAACGACGCCATAGCGCAACAGTAAGGTACAGGCGACAGATTCGACGTGTCCATAGTTGTCCGCAACATCCCGCTGGGACGGGCGCAACAATGACCATCGGCCTGCCGCCGCCATCGGGTCATAACTGGGGTGGCGTTTGCTGCGCCGATGCAGTATTTTTTGGGGCAGTACCAGGGTGCGGAGCCCCTGGAAACTGTCCGAAGTAATCAAACCGTTGGCAACCAACTCCCCCAATGTTTCTTCCAGCTGTGTTTTCAGCAAGCCGGTTTCCCGGATAATTTCCTGGAAGAAACTGGCACCCCATTGTTTTAAGACGGCAAGCACTTTAAGCGCGTTGCCTGACAATGTTGTCTGGGCAAGGTCAGGGAGTGGCGGCAACTGATGCCAATAGTCCATATGGCTGCGCGAGACCAGCGCTATGGGGGTGGCTTTTCCTGCGGATCTAGGGCTATTTTCACCCGTCTTTTTTAAACGCAGCCAAACAAACCGACCTGATGTACACAGTTGGTCCAAATCTGACGCAAAATAGGGCTTTATCCGTTTGGCCAATATCCCCGCTTCCCAACAGGCCGCAGGCAGGTTAAAGCCTTCTAACTGATCTAAAACTTGCGCCAATCCGGTTTCGCCGGACACAGGATCGTGCAAGCCATGCCACCTGAACAAAAAGCGCATAAAGTCAGCAGGCGATACCGGCTCAATTTCATTGCGCAATTGTTTTAAGGTATAGCGGTGTATCCGGGCTAATAAGCCCCGTTCGCACCACTCGATAGTCATTGCACCGGGCGTAAAATGCCCTTGGATTACTATGCCCTGCTGTTCCAAAGTAGACAAGGCTTGGTTGACCGACGACGGGGCAAGCCCCAAAGGTTCGCCAAGCTGTGTTGCCGTGGTTGGGCCAAGGCCTTCCATACGGCTACGGATAATTTCCCGTAAAAGGATTTCGGGTGGGGGATTATCGGCTGGAATAGCATCAATGGCTGGTTGAAGATGTGCGTTTGGGAACAGCATTTGCAATTCGTGTAAGCGCTCCGCTGCCACCCATAGCCGTTGCCCGTGCGGCAAGGTCATTACGGTTGCCCGTCGGTCGTCCTGCAATAAGGCAAGCTTGTCCGATGCGCTGGGATACGGGGTGTTGCCTGGCAAGGGGGCAGCCAACCCTTCCTGTTCTGTCATGAAGCCAAGGATAACCAACGCATCGTGCAACTCATCGTGGTCTCTCGTTTCAGGCCAAGCCTCGAGCCGGACACGGACTATGGCATCCGGATTTAACTGACCGATTTCGGCAGCTTCCTGAATACTGTCAAAACGCCGTTGCTGTATTGCCAAGGTGCGCCGCTCCTCAGCTGGCGCATCATCCAAGAAGGCATAAGCCTTCGCGGTTATGATTTCCTGGCTTAAGGGGGATGGGCTGGCCAAATCACGGGTGACGATAGTGACCGTGCCGTCTTCAATCCCCCTGAGCAGTTGTTTTAAACCGTCTAAATCCATCAGTTCATGGAGGCAATCCGATAAGGTCTGCTCGACCAGCGGATGGTCGGGTATTTCACGGTCACCGGGAAGGTTTTCGAAACAGGCCAGTTGTTCGGGGAAAATGACCGCGACCAAGTCTTCGGCATCGTTCCGTTGGAAATACGCCGGCACTTTTTTACCGGCACGATTGCGGGGCACGGCCAATGCGGTGTTGGCAACCCAACGCCAGCGCGTCGGAAACATCGGCGCCGCCAACAATGCCTGGACTAGGACGGCTTCTGCACTGCCGCTCTTGAGATAATCGGCAGGCTCCCTTAACGGGAAACTTGTCGGGCCTAAAGACAGGACGATAGTGTTGTCGTCGGCGGCCGCTTGCAATTCAAAGTTAAAGCGTCGGCAAAAGCGTTTCCGCAACGCCAATCCCCAAGCCTTGTTGACTCGGGAGCCATAAACGGAATGGACGACAAAATGAAAATCGCCGGTTTCATCAAAAAAACGTTCGAAAATAATGTTCCCGAAAGTCGGGAGTGCCGTCAGTGCGGCTTTAGCGGTGGCCAAGTAGTGGTATAACTGCTCGGCGGCGGCGGGGGGCAACGTCAGTTCATTGCAGATAAACTGCCGAGCCGCCGTCTCGTCGCAGTCCAACAGACGATCCATCGTGGCGTTCAAGTCCGATACCGCAACCGACAGCTCATGGCTGCGCCCGGGTGCCTCGCCGAACCAAAAAGGGATGTTAGGGGGTTGGCCATGGGCATCTTCGACAAATACTTTGCCTTGGTCGATTTTGAGCATGCGGTAAGAGGTATTACCGAGTTGAAAGATATCGCCCGGTATGCTGTCAAAGGCAAAGTCTTCGTTTAAAGTGCCGATAAACAAGCTCTCTGGCTGCAATATGACATCATAGTCAAATTGGTCGGGGATAGCGCCGCCGTTCATGATGGCGGTCAAGCGGGCGGCTTTACGGGGGCGCAATATGCCATTGACGACATCACGGTGCAAATAGGCGCTGCGCCGGCCGCGTCGCGTGTGATAGCCATCGGCCAGCATTTTAACGACGGCAGTATACTGTGCCAAAGTCAACGATCGGTATTGCC
>JABFSV010000063.1 GCA_013140405.1 Methyloglobulus sp.
GGGCGACATCCATCGTCTGAATATTGAACAGCTTTTCTTTTGCATCCCGACAACTATGGGTTAATGCTTGAAATTGCCAGGGTTGCAGGGATTTGTCTTCCCGCTCCAGCTTGGCTTTCACAGTATAGGCAAGTGCCAAATCCATGTTGTCACCACCTAAGAGAATGTGGTCGCCAATCGCAACGCGGTTCAACTCAAGATTGCCTTCAGTTTCGGTGACCGCAATTAAGGATAAGTCGGTCGTACCGCCGCCTATGTCTATGACAAGAATAATATCCCCAACATGTACCTGCTTGCGCCAGTCATTATGATTTTTCTCAATCCAGCTATAAAACGCTGCTTGCGGCTCTTCCAATAAAGTCGCGTGTCCTAGCCCGACAGCTTTTGCCGCTTCTACGGTGAGTTCCCGGGCGGCAGGATCAAACGATGCTGGCACGGTGATGACGACATCCTGTTGTTCTATCGGTGCATCGGGGTGTTGGTGTTGCCAAGCATCCTTAAGATGGTGCAAATAAGCGACCGTCGCTTGAAATGGCGAGATGCGTTCAACTTCTTCGGGTGCATCCGAGGGCAAAATCGGCGCTTTGCAATCCACACCGGAATGGCACAGCCAGCTTTTGGCGCTGGACACCAATCGGATAGGGGTTTTGCTACCCAGATTTCGGGCAATTTCGCCTACCAGGTGCTGAGGCTTGTTCGTCCAAGGCAGGACGGCTGCACCCTCGGCGAGTTCCTCTGCATGGGCTTGATAGATAAAGGATGGCAATTGCAGTTTGTCCTCAACCATACTGGGTGCAGTAAGTTGGGGAATCGGCATAACCTGCTGGAAAAATTCATCGTTATCCAGGTTGGTAAGATCGGAATATGACATGACACAATGGGTAGTGCCTAAGTCAATGCCGATGGAATAGCGTGGTGGTGTTGGGTTATTCATTAAAATTTACAGACACTTTAGTTGAATGGGAAAAGCAGGGTTGAATGGGAAAAGCAGCATGATTGTGGTTTTGATAAACAATCAGCAACATCAATTCAGTTATGAAAATTCCAAGAAATAGGTGGTTTAGATTATCCGGCATTTATAACTCAATTTCCGCCGCCGCCACAATATTAGGGTTATGGCCTTGGGTAAGCTTGGGCAAACGTACGTCAGTCACTTGCCAACCTTTGTGGACTAAAGCGCCAGTAAAAGGCGCAGTGCCGACAATATTGCCAGTTAACCGAATAGCGGCGGCATCAAAACCAACAGGCACCGTAATATTGCTGCCTTCCTGTTCGTTGCGTATGGGCGCAAGGCTGAAATGTTCGTTGATTGTCTTGTTGCAACCTTCATGCACCACCCGTGCGGCAGCGCCAATATCGGCATCGCTGTAAGCGGAAATGTTTTCTTTGATAAAATCGATAAACCGCGCCTCTTTTTGTAACAAACCCAGCACTTGTAAGGCAGCATCTGGGGTATATTCTTTGAGGATAACAGGCTCAGGCATCGGCGCTTGCACTATTTTTTCAACTTCAACAATTTTCTCGATGACTTTAACCACAGGTTCAACGGGTTGCTGGTTAGCTATGGCCTTGGCTTTATTCTTATATCGGCTTCTGGTTAACAGCATGACCAGCAACAATAGTATCAATATCCCCATCAACGAAACCACCGTACCCGCCAAACAGACATGCCACAAATCGAATGTGGTTGGCCTTAAGGTTAAATCGACAGTGAACGTGCTCATCAGTGATTCAAGATAAGTCATGGTTGACCTGCTTTGCGGGTGGCTTGTGCAAACATTAATCCTTGCAAAGCATTACGGGTTATCTGTGTACGTATTTGGCGCAAATGGCGATCTGCAATCACCCCAGGCACTTTTTCAGTCAAATAAATTTCCCTTATTTTTGCCAGCACAGGTTCGCATTGTTTCATGATCGCTTCAGTCGCATTACGGCTATCCATATCCAGGTAAGCCGGTTTCTGCATTTGCTCCCCAACGCATTTTTTGTACTCGTATTTGGATTCCTGAATTTTTTTGATAGTGGCATCCGTCAACACCGTATTTTGCCATTCATCTTTGGCTTGTTCGGCTAAAGCGGCAAATGAAACCAGCAGCGCAATCAGGAAAAAGAAGGTTTTCATGGGTTTCCTCTCGATAAGTAATGCAATTATTGTCGCGATTTTACGCGAACTGGCGGTAAATGAATATTGCAATCAACGGCAATCCGACAACAGGCAATCCCGTCTTGTTCAAAACCCAACATATTCCACGCTGAAATTGCTATTTTTCATGGCTAATAGCCGTGAAGATCCAATTTATCTCGCCGCTCACTTTTGGAAATGCGTTAGTCAAGTTGCGCGTGTTTAGTTTTAACCTGTTCAGCAATATCGCTGGCAATCATCCGGCTATTCATGATGAAAGTATGCAATGACGGCACGATTTGCACTGGGATTCCAGGCAATAGCGTTTCTTTAACCATTAATACACCGTCATTAGGCTCGTCTTCAAAAGGACAGTATTTTCCAGTGAATCCGGCATCACCGGCATAAATTTTCGTAGGCATTTCGGGTACGGATAAATTAGACATAAACTCATGATTGGCAAGAAGCTGCCCCATTTCTCCAGCCAGCAAGCGATACCAGCGACGCGGCGCAAGACGACGTGCAGCATCACAGGCTTGTGTGGGTGGTGCTAAAAAGAAACAGGCAACTGGTTTGTTGGCGATTTTTGGTAAAACCGCCCGGGTTAACACTGAACCAAGCGAATGCGTAACCACGATAAAATCTTCGTCACCGACCTTCTTTTCGATAAATTGTCGTAATCTCTGCGTGCAACCATTCCAATGTTCAAAGGTTACGGTATACGCAAATAGGTTGATTTTCACGCCTTGCGCCCTGAGACGATAAGCCAATAGGCACATGGATAAAGGTGTACGCCCCATTCCATGGACGATGATTGCACGCATAAATTTTGCCTTGTCAAGTGTCGATAATTTATCGCTTATTGCAAACAACTTGCCC
>JABFSV010000104.1 GCA_013140405.1 Methyloglobulus sp.
TTATGGCTCAAGGCGGTGGCTTTGATGCCGCGTTCAAACAAAAAGAAACTCATGCCTCGATCAAAAATGAAGCGGACAATGGCTTGAAAAACGCACGCGGCACCTTAGCTATGGCAAGAACCAACGACCCTAATTCGGCAACGGGGCAATTCTTTATCAACTTAAAAGATAATGGTTTTCTCGACCATACTAGCCCAACGCCCAGTGGCTGGGGCTATGCCGTATTTGGTGAAGTGGTTGAAGGGATGGAAGTCGTTGATAAGATGGCTGAGCAACCAACAGGAAATAAAGGTGGCCATCAAGATGTACCGAAAACTGACATCATCATCGAGAAAGCGGAAGTTGTAAAATAAGCTACCGTTAAAAACATTGAGCCTGTAACCCAGGCTCTTTTCCACCATCTCGTTAAACTACCCTTCCATTCACTTGAAAAAAGAAAACCTGTTTATCTCCGACCTACATATCGCGTGGGATAAACCGGAAATCACCCAGCGTTTTTTGCGTTTTCTGGACAACAGAGCAATCAAGGCAAGTGCCTTATATGTTTTGGGTGATCTTTTTGATGCTTGGGTGGGCGATGATGATTCCAGCCCACCTAATCCTAAAATCCGTGAATCCCTGAAACGGCTCACGGAGTCTGGCACCAAAATCTACTTCCAACAAGGCAATCGTGACTTTTTGTTAGGTGATAGATTTTGCGATGCGACTGGTATTATCCTGCTGGATGATCCTGTTGTGATCGACTTGTTCGGCGTGCCGACACTGCTTATGCACGGCGATTTATTGTGTACCGATGACCTGCCCTACCAGGAATTTCGCAGCAAATCGCGCTCCCCTGAATGGCAGCAAGGCGTACTTTCCAAACCGCTGTTCGTTCGGTTGTTAGCCGCCCGTTGGTATCGCATTCGCAGTTATTTCCATAAGCGTAAAAAAACCCAGGAAATTATGGATGTCAATCAAGGCACTGTCACCGACATGATGGCAAAATTTAATTGTTTACGCTTGATTCACGGACACACCCACCGCCCTAACATCCACAACTTTGAGATCAACGGCAAACCTGCCCAACGCTACGTTTTGGCGGCATGGACCAAAGACAAGGGTGAAGCGCTGGTTTGGGACGAAAATGGTTGTCATGTTGAGGTCGTATAATTGGTTTGTCCTTATCAATTAACATGATGAAGCACTATTTAAAAATAGCCGCATTGTGGGCGCGACATTAAAATTTGACTTTTGTGGCAAAATCATTAAATCTAGTAGGTGGCGTGAATAGTCCTGTACCCGAGGAGATAAGAATAATCACCCCAAAAACTAATATTAGTCTTTAAAAATCATTATCAGTATTTTGTCGTACAACAAGATATCAGGAGAAAAATAATATGAAGAAGCCTCTTAAAAACTGGCTAATTGCGTCGAGTGTAGCTGCGTTGATTGCTGCACCAGCAATAGCGACAGCGAATAGCGGAAATGAACAACTTTCTAAGAACCCAGCCAACTGGGCAATGTGGGGTGGTAACTACGCCGGTACTCGTTACAGCGAACTTTCGGACATCAATGTTGACAACGTAAAAACTCTGCAACCTGCATGGTCTTTCTCCACAGGCGTTTTACGTGGACATGAAGGTGGCCCTATCGTTGTCAACGATATTATTTACATCCATACACCTTTCCCTAATACCGTGTATGCGATTGACCAAAAAACCCAGGCTGTTATCTGGGAATACACACCAACTCAAGATGCAGATGTCACCATTCCTGTCATGTGCTGCGATACCGTTAACCGTGGCTTAGGTTACGGCGATGGCAAAATCTTCTTACAACAATCTGATACTGTGTTGACAGCATTGGATGCAAAAACTGGCAAACGGATTTGGAGCGTACAAAACGGCGACCCAAAGTTGGGTATGACCAACACGTCTTCACCGTTAGTTGTTAATGACAATGTATTGACCGGTATTTCCGGTGGTGAATTTGGTGTACGCGGATTCTTGGCTGCTTACAACATGAAAACCGGCAAACTGGCCTGGAAAGGTTACAGTATGGGCCCTGATTCAGACACTTTGATCAACCCTAGCAGCACCACAACTTGGGAAAATGGCAAAGTGACTCCAGTTGGCGCAGATTCCAGTGTAAAAACCTGGAAGGGCGACCAATGGAAGATCGGCGGCGGCACAACCTGGGGCTGGACTAGCTACGACCCTGAATTGAACTTGATCTATTACGGCTCAGGCAACCCATCTACTTGGAATCCTGTACAACGTCCTGGCGACAACAAGTGGTCTATGTCATTGTGGGCTCGTGATGCTGACACTGGTGCAGTAAAATGGGTATACCAAATGACTCCACATGATGAATGGGACTATGACGGTATCAACGAAACCGTACTGGTTGACCAAGAAGTTAAGGGCAAGATGCACAAAACCATCGTACATTTTGACCGTAATGGTTTTGGTTACACCTTGGATCGCGTCAACGGTGAATTGTTAGTTGCTGAAAAATTCGACAAATCAGTTAACTGGGCATCACATGTGGACATGAACTCTGGTCGTCCACAAGTGGTTTCTAAATACAGTACTGAGCAAAACGGCGAAGACGTAAACAGCCAAGGCGTTTGCCCAGCTGCGTTAGGTTCTAAAAACCAACAGCCCGTATCGTACTCTCCACAAACTGGTTTGTTCTACATCTCAGGCAACCACTTGTGCATGGACTATGAACCATTCGCAGTTGATTACAAAGCGGGACAACCTTATGTAGGTGCCACATTAACCATGATGCCAGCTGGCGCTGATGTTATGACAGGCCAACCAGACGGCAGCACTAACCTCGGTCAGTTCACTGCTTATGATGCTAAAACTGGCAAAATTGCTTGGTCTAACAAAGAGCAATTCTCAGTTTGGTCTGGCTCATTGGCTACATCAGGTGGCGTTGTGTTCTACGGCACACTGGAAGGTTATCTGAAAGCAGTTGATGCCAAAACTGGTAAAGAACTTTATAAGTTCAAAACCCCATCAGGCATTATCGGAAACGTTAATACTTGGAAGTACAATGGCAAACAATATGTTGGCGTACTGTCAGGTATTGGTGGCTGGGCAGGTATTGGTATCGCTGCTGGATTAGACACCGGTAAAGACGACTCCAACACTGAAGGCTTGGGTGCTGTAGGCGCTTACAGAAGCTTAAGCTCTTACACCAAATTGGGCGGCACATTCACAGTGTTTGCACTACCTAACTAATCAGTCTTTCCTGATTGTGTTAACTAAAAACCCTGGTCAGTACTGACCAGGGTTTTTTTATGCCTGCTAAATTGATATTCCCCCAAATCATTGCCTATCCGATAAGGAA
The DNA here is from genome assembly GCA_013140405.1 of Methyloglobulus sp. Taxonomy (GTDB): domain Bacteria; phylum Pseudomonadota; class Gammaproteobacteria; order Methylococcales; family Methylomonadaceae; genus Methyloglobulus. The sequence continues at coordinate 3,343 of JABFSV010000104.1, forward strand.
AAACTTTACCAAATCAGCTAATTTTGAGAACATAGGCCTGAAAGTATTGGGTTAACTGAGAGGGTCACACGACTTATCAAAACTCCACTTATCACCAAGATAGTTGTTGCGTGCCATGCAACGATAACTAAGAACAACATTCAACACACGAGAGATTACCATGACAAACTTCCCCATCGATCTTGACAGCTATCAGCGCATTAGCCTTAACCCAAGCAGTGCCACGCTCACGCCTGAGCAAAAAGCCAGCCTGAAGCACAACATCCAGCTTTGTCGTGATGCTATCGTCTTTTTTACCGCAACTGGCGCTGCAAGAGGCGTAGGCGGACACACAGGCGGCCCGTACGACACCGTGCCGGAAGTCATGATTATGGATGCGCTGTTCCGTGGCTCAGACAAATTTATTCCGACTTTCTTTGATGAAGCAGGACATCGTGTTGCCACCCAATACCTGATGTCAGTATTAAACGGCGATATGCCTGCCGAAAAATTAACCCAATACCGCGCTGCTCATTCACATCTGCCAGGCCATCCAGAATTAGGTTTTACCCCAGGCGTTAAATTCAGCTCAGGCCGTTTAGGCCACATGTGGCCTTATGTCAACGGTGTAGCCATTGCCAATCCAAACAAAGTACTGTTCTGCTTGGGTTCAGACGGCTCTCAACAAGAAGGCGACGATGCCGAAGCAGCACGATTAGCCGTTGCCCAAGGCTTGAACGTGAAATTGATTATCGACGATAACGATGTCACTATCGCAGGTCATCCGTCTAAATACCTGACCGGTTGCTCAACTGCAAAAACCTTGGCAGGTCATGGTTTGACCGTATTGGAAGGCGACGGCGAAGATCTCGACAGCCTGTATGCGAACATCTGCAAAGCCATCAATACTGACGGCCCAGTTGCCATCATTAACCATCGCAAAATGTGTCCTGGCATCGTCGGGTTGGAAGGTTCAACCCACGGTCACGATGTTGTATCCGTAAAAGTTGCCCTGGAATATCTGGAAACACGCGGACACACTGCCGCTGTTGAGTTCTTGAAAGCTGTGGTTGCACCTAAGAACACCGATACTTTCTTGGGTTCAAGTGATAAGTGGGATGCTAACCGTAACGTCTTTGGCGATGCTGTCGTTGCGGTCATGAACGGCATGAGCGAAGCAGACCGTAAAGCAAAAGTCCGCGTCATTGACTCCGACTTGGAAGGTTCTTGCGGTTTGCACAAAATCCACGCTGCATTCCCAGACTCTTTCATTTCTTCCGGCATCATGGAGCGCGGTAACTTCTCCGCTGCTGCTGGTTTCGGCATGGAAGCGGGCAAACAAGGTATTTTCGGCACGTTCAGTGCATTCCTCGAAATGCTGATGTCCGAAATCACCATGGCGCGTTTGAACAACTCCAACGTGTTGAGCCATTTCTCGCACTCCGGTATTGACGACATGGCGGACAACACGTGCCATTTTGGTTTGAACAACATGTTCGCCGACAACGGTTTGTCTGATGGCTATGCGACTGGCTTGTACTTCCCAGCCGACCCTAACCAAATGAAAGCAGTTGTGGAAAAGATTTTCTTTGATCCAGGCTTACGTTTCGTGTTCTCAACCCGTTCTAAAACTCCGCTAATTTTGGACGACAAAGGCAACGAATTCTTCGGCGGTGATTACAAATTCGTTCCGGGCAAAGACGAAGTTGTCCGCGAAGGCACACAAGGCTATGTCATCGCCTTCGGAGAAACGTTGTACCGTGCATTAGATGCAGTAGAACGCTTGAAAGCTGAAGGAATTGATGTAGGCTTAATCAACAAACCAACCTTGAATACTATCGACGAAGACATGCTTGCCAAAGTTGGCAAGTCACCGGTGGTGCTGGTTGTTGAATCTTTCAACAAGAAAACAGGCTTGGGTAGCCGCTATGGTTCTTGGCTGCTGGAACGCGGGTTTACACCAAAATTCGCACATTTAGGCACATACAAAGAAGGTTGTGGTGGACTTTGGGAGCAATTTCCGCACCAAGGCATTGATCCTGTAGGTATTATGAAAAAAGTTAAAGAATTGCTGAAAAAATAATCAATTCTGACTAAATAAAAAAAGGCCACTAAAACGTGGCCTTTTTCTTATGCGCTCCGCTTTTAATCCACCATTGGATCAAACAACATTTCCGGTTTCCCAGTGAAATAACCTTGGGCAAAATCAACACCCAGTTCCTTTAGTTTTGCCAACTGTTGGGCATTCTCAACATATTCCGCAATCGTTTTTCGACCATAGAGTTTGGCGGCAGACGTTATAAAATTAATCACCAATTCAGAATACGGCTCAACCAAAAAATTATTGATGAACGAACCGTCAATTTTCAAAAAATCGACATTAAACTTGGACAAATTTGCCAAGTTACTTGAACCAATACCAATATCGTCCAAAGATAGCTGACAACCCAATCGATTTTTCAATAAATTCATGAAGTGGATGGCTTGCTTGTAGTCCCGGTCAGCAACAGTTTCAGTAATTTCAAAACAAACCTGCTCAGGATTAACACCAAACTGCTTGAATTCTTTTTGCAAAAGATCAATAAACGGGCTGTAGCGAATCGTACTTCCAGAAATATTGAGTGAATACACAGCATTTGTTTGCCGTTGTTGGGCAAAAAAACGGCAAAATTGATGTACCACGTAAAAATCAACCTCCCGGCTGACATGGAATAATTCGGCGGTTTGCAAAAACCGGCCTTCCAAATCGATGATGCCTTTCTGGTTTTTATAACGCAGCAATACTTCATACTTTTGTCCGTCCACCGCTTGCTGGGCTATGGGTACAATAGGCTGGGCAAACAGCACAAAAGACTGGTTTTTCAAACCTTCCGTTATGACTGGAAGCAAACTTAACGAGTCGTAATAATCATGAAGTATGGGATCATCATGCTCGATGAGTTTTACTATGCTGTTTCCTGTGCGCCTGGCCTGGAATAAGGCCTCATCCACGGCAGCCAATATTCTTTCGGTTGTTTTATATTCCGGCGACAGGGGCGTTACACCAATAATTAATTTTGGATAATAACTTACGCCCTCAATGTCCACCGATTGATTATCTAACAACTGAGCCAAGTCTTCCGCAATCTCAAGGCATTCTTTGACTGGCAGCTTTAGGATGACAGCAAACCGGTTCCATCCTAACTTGCCCATGCAAGCATTTGGCAGGTGCTTAATCCTGTTGTATATAATCAGTTGAATGGCGCTTATAAGCTGTTCTTCCGCCGTAATACCTTGCAATAAACTGGCGATTTTAGGCGCGTGGTTGATTTCCGTATAAATTAAGGTGTGATGGGGATCATTACTTGATGAAATTTGTCCAATTGTCTGAATAAAGGAAGGGCGAGTTAATAAATTCATGTTATTGGACTGCTTATTGGTCTTGTTTTTCCGCAACTATCTAGGCGTATGCGTCTGACAGCATATTAAATTTAACTGTAACGTACAATACGTATAACTACTTAGTGAATAGACAATTATCACGGACAAGTAATTTTTTTGATATTACATCAACCAGTAACTGTGCTGGTATATTCAGCGTCAGTAAAACATAATGCACAGGGCGAAATTGTTAAAACATTAAAAATCAGGGGCTGACCATGACTACATCAAAAATTCAATTGATAGCAATCATTGCCTTCTTGGTTGCCTTATTCATCTATTTCGATTTATCAAATTACTTCACTCTAGCTTATTTACAGTCTCAGCAGGAGGCATTCGCAAATTACTATTCCGCACATCCTATTTTGACTCCTCTTGCTTATGGGGTCATTTATATTGTTGTGACGGGGTTATCATTACCCGGAGCCACTATTATGACATTGGCGGGTGGGGCATTATTTGGATTGCTTTGGGGAACAATTATCGTCTCAATTGCCTCAACTATCGGAGCAACCTTAGCTTTTCTGGCAGCCCGATTTTTATTCCGCGAAAGTTTAGAACGCAAATTTGCCAACCAGCTTAGACTGATTAATGACGGCATTGAAAAAGACGGCGGATATTATCTGTTCACCTTACGGCTAGTGCCATTGTTTCCATTCTTCGCCATCAACTTGGTTATGGGACTAACCAAAATGCAAGTAACCACTTTTTTTTGGGTCAGCCAAATCGGGATGCTTGCCGGAACGCTGGTTTATGTCAATGCGGGCACCCAACTGGCAACCATCAAATCCTTGTCCGATATAACCTCACCTTTGCTGATTGGTTCGTTTGTGTTGCTAGGTATTTTCCCGCTAATCGCCAAAAAATATGTCGAATACCGCGCTCATGACAAGAAAAACAACACATAACTGGCACAAACCCAAAATATTCGATAACAACATCATCGTTATCGGAGGTGGTTCAGCGGGTTTAGTGACGGCATATATAGCGGCGGCAGTCAGGGCGAAAGTAACCCTAATAGAGAAGCACCGGATGGGCGGCGATTGTCTAAATACTGGCTGTGTACCGTCGAAAGCGCTGATAAGCGCCACCCGCTTGCTCGCTAACGCCGCTCGCGCACAAGAATTCGGCATTGCCAATATGACGGCGGACTACAGCTTTTCCGATGTCATGGAACGTGTACAGCGTGTGGTTAAATCCATAGCACCTCACGATTCTGTCGAACGCTACCAAAATCTAGGTGTTAACGTCATTGAAGGCAATGCTCGGATACTTTCGCCCTGGGAAGTTGAAGTCATCACAGAGACTGGTACACAAATTTTGACAACCTTAGCTATCGTCATTGCCGCTGGCGCACAACCACTTGTGCCGCCCATCCCTGGCATAGGGAACATCGACTACTTGACATCCGATACCGTTTGGAATCTTCGTATACAGCCCAAACGCTTGATCGTATTGGGCGGCGGCCCCATCGGTTGCGAACTGGCGCAATGTTTTGCCCGGTTAGGTAGCAACGTCACGATGATAGAAATGGCGCCGCGATTGCTGATGCGGGAAGACGAAGACGCTTCCGAACTTGTACTGGAACAATTCAGGCAAGAAGGCGTAGCTGTCCACCTTAACCATACCGCAAAGCAAGTCATCGTAGAAAACGGCGAGAAAATCCTGCTGGTCGAACATGAAGGAAATACGATACGCATTCCGTTTGACCAAGTTTTATTGGCGCTCGGACGTACACCGAATACGTCAGGCTACGGCCTGGAAGACATCGGCGTGGAATTGTCGCCTAAACACACCATCCAGATAGACGGCTTTCAGGCGACCAATTATCCCAATATCTTCGCCTGTGGCGATGTCGCAGGCCCTTACCAGTTCACCCATACGGCGGCACATCAGGCTTGGTACGCCGCCGTCAACGCCCTGTTCGGCAACATCAAAAAATTCCGTACCGATTATTCCGTCATACCCTGGGCAACTTTTACCGAACCGGAAGTCGCACGGGTTGGACTCAACGAGCAAGATACCAACGAACAAGACATAAAATACGAAGTCAGCAACTATGACATCGCTGATTTAGACAGGGCGATAGCCGATGGCAATGCCCACGGTTTCGTTAAAGTGTTGACCAAACCGGGCACCGATAAAATCCTGGGCGTAACGATTGTGGGGGACCACGCCGGCGACTTGATTGCGGAGTTTGTGCTGGCTATGAAGCATGGCATCGGCCTTAACAAAATCCTGGGAACGATACACATCTACCCAACGCTAGCTGAAGCCAATAAATACGTCGCTGGGATCTGGAAGAAGAATCACCAGCCCCGTAAATTACTGCAATGGGTAGCCCGTTATCACGCCTGGAAACGTGGGTAAAAATGAAATAAATTTCAATTCCCTTTTTATTGCTGATATGAACGGAATCTTATTAAGATTGTCTTCACCTTAGAGCTGTATATTTGTTTTTCAACTAGACTTAATTACAAATAGCATGAGGTTGAAGTGTTATGAACTTAAATGTGACTGATTTGCGGATACAATTACGTCGATCACCTATGAACCAGCAGTCGGCAAGCAATACCAAAGATGATCGCCGGAAAACCAACGACCGCCGCATACTGGCCCCTGAGCCTAACGGAAATGGTTCTAATATTCAACGGATTTGGTTAACGCCTGGGGAAAGGACATTGATAGAGGACATTTATTTTCTGAATGCCGAGGATTTTGGCGGCTGAATAAATGTTGTTTGGCGGATGCTGTAACACTTATACATCTTTCTTATTGGCTCGTTTTTTTAACATCAGGCTTGGTATTCGTGTGAACCGCTTCTTCCTTAATTCCTGCAAATTCAACGAGCAGATCAATTTCTTTTGCATCCAGTTCATAAAAGGAATGGGCTTTTAACCGCTCCGGTAACACTACCGGCCCGTAACGCACCCGCATAAGACGGCTGACCACGACATTCTGCGACTCCCACAAGCGCCGCACCAAACGATTTCTCCCTTCTTTCACCGTAACGTAATACCATTTATTAGCACCTTCACCAGCATAAAATCGGATGTCGTTAAACTTAGCGACACCATCCTCAAGCTCGACCCCTTGTTTCAACCTTTCGATGATGGCATCGGGAACTTCACCCAAAACCCGCACGGCATATTCGCGTTCGACTTGCGTAGACGGGTGCATCAAGCGGTTAGCCAATTCGCCGTTATTGGTGACCAACAACAAGCCAGACGTATTTATGTCAAGACGACCGACAGCTATCCACCTGGATGCTGTTAGGCTCGGTAATTGGGTGAAAACAACCGGACGGCCTTCGGGATCCCTTCGAGTGACGACTTCCCCAGTCGGCTTGTGGTAAAGCAAGACCCGCGTGGGTTGCACCGTAAATTTTTCCCAATGCACAACACGGTCGTTGATTTGCAAAAAGTCCCCAGTCTTGATGCGTGTACCCAGAGTAACGACTGCACCGTTGAGCTTCAACCGGCCTTCCCCTATCCAGCGTTCGATTTCCCTTCTGGAGCCAATACCGCCACGGGAAAGCACTTTTTGGATACGCTCACCCAGATCGACATCTGTGGTGTCGATTTTCCTTGGTGTAACTACTGGTTCAGACGGCTGTGGTTTCGCCGAGTTCTTCGCGGATGTTGGTGTACGTTTGGGCGAATTCGTCTTGCTCGTCGGTGGTTTGTTTTTCAC
>JABFSV010000195.1 GCA_013140405.1 Methyloglobulus sp.
CGCCGTCGTGCCAGGAAAACTTTGCAATGATTAACTACATAATCAGGCGATTTTTATATGCCATCCCCATTTTAATCGGGGTTAATATCCTGACGTTTGTGCTGTTTTTTATCGTCAACAGCCCAGACGACATGGCACGTATGCAATTGGGGCAAAAACATGTCACCCAACAAGCCATAGACAACTGGAAACAACAACACGGCTATGACGTACCGCTATTGTGGAATGCAAAAGCACAAGCGGAAGAAAAGTTAACGAAAACCATTTTTTACCAAAAATCAGTTGGCCTGTTCTTGTTTCGCTTTGGCACGTCGGACAGTGGCAGGAATATCGGTGCGGACATCAAAGAACGCGCACTGCCCAGCTTGGCTGTGGCTTTGCCCACGTTAATCATCGGCTTAATCGTAGACATCTGTGTTGCCTTGATGGTCGTGCTATTTCGGGGCAGCAAGCTGGAATTAGGCGGAATGATCCTGTGCGTCATCCTGATGTCGGTATCCTCCCTGTTTTACATCATTGGCGGTCAATTTGTGATCGCCAAAGTATTGCGCTGGGTGCCGATTTCTGGTTATGACGACGGCTTTGCCGCCGCCAAATTCATCATTCTACCCGTGTTGATTGGCGTATTTTCAGGCTTAGGTTCGGGTGTGCGCTGGTATCGGACTTTATTTCTGGAAGAAGTCGAAAAAGACTACGTCCGCACCGCACGGGCAAAAGGCCTGACCGAAACCCAAACCCTGTTCCGCCACGTCTTGCCCAATGCCATGATCCCCATCTTAACGGGTGTCGTCGTGGTATTGCCGATGTTGTTCATGGGCAGCTTAATCATGGAATCATTTTTCAGTATTCCAGGGCTAGGCAGTTACACCATAGATGCCATCAACAGCCAGGATTTTGCCATCGTACGGGCAATGGTGTTTCTAGGTTCAGTGTTATATGTGATCGGATTGTTGTTGACCGATATTTCTTATACTTTGGTTGATCCTAGGGTTAGGTTGTCTTAAGGCGTGGCTTGGTTAGTGAAGACGGGGGAATATTAGGTGTTCCACCTCGGCATGGCTTGCCTGCATTCATGCTCACTGCTTCCGACATCGTTTTACGGAAAATAAACCCCAAAAATCAGGGGATATTATTTATGGATAAGCTTCTTATAGATTCGGCCTTGTGAAGTTTTAACTTCCGTTCGCCTTGAGCCTGTCGAAAGGCTTTGTGTGCTTCGACTCACTCAGCATTTATGCCCCAGAGGGTACGAACGGTTCAAACATTAAAAGGCCGAATCAATAACATCCTATTATTTCCGACATATGCAGTTATGTCCTGTATTAACAGGATTTATGGGGTTTTGATAATTTGAGTATTTTTTAAGTGCTGTTTATAGGCGTTAACCAAGGGTTAGCTTGTTCATATTGAGCTAGGTTTTAGGTGAAAAATCCTTTATCATTAGCCCTCAAAATTTCGTCAGGGGTGTTAGCTCAGTTGGTAGAGCAGTGGACTCTTAATCCATAGGTCGAGAGTTCGAGCCTCTCACACCCCACCATAAATAACAAGGACTTAGGTGTAATGTCAAGTCCTTTTTTATTGCCTGTTGTCCACTGGTTGTCCAGTGACATGCAAAAACCTACCGTAATTGGCGATAAAATCGCCGTCTGAATCTGTTTCAAAATTGTGCGTTAGTAACTGTAAAAACAGGCTGAACTCTGCCCAGAATAATATCGTTTTGCAGCGTAAGTGGACACTGAGTGGACAATGATAAATCGTTATATTTACAACTTACTGAAATTATATAAATAATAACCATTAGAACATTAGATATGTTGTCTATTGTTGCTATTTTTTGTGCTTTATTTTAGACTATGAATGTCGGGTTAAAGCGGTGCGCTAACACCACCTAACCCTAACCACTTTTTAACTATGTTGGAGTTAAAGCAATGGCTGTTCACAATCTTACCATCCTGGCCGCTTGTTCCATAGGGGGCAAGCATGGCTGCAATCAATAAGCACGTTTCGGGCGATGGCAAAACCAGTTACCGCGTTCGGGTACGGTTAAAAGGCTATCCGGTGCAGACAGCTACTTTTACCCGTCTGACCGATGCCAAGCGTTGGGCGCAAGATACCGAATCCGCAATCAGGGAAGGAAGGCACTTCAAAACCGCCGAAGCCAAAAAGCATACTCTGGCCGATTTGGTAGACCGCTACATCAAAGACGTATTGCCCACCAAGCCCAAACAAGCCCCCGCGCAACGTCCGCAACTGGAACGCTGGAAAGCGGAATTAGGTAGTTATGCTTTGGCAGACATAACCCCAGCCTTGATTGTTGAATGCAGGGATAAGCTCAGTACCGAACCCACACCCAGGGGTGAGCAACGCAGTCCCGCCACTGTGGTTAGGTACATGGCAGCATTAAGCCACGCGTTTACCATTGCAGTTAATGAATGGCAATGGCTTGAAGATTCGCCGATGCGGAAAGTCAAAAAACCGAAAGAGTCCCGTGGTCGGGTGCGCTTTTTGGATGATGAAGAACGCACCAAGCTATTAGCGGCTTGCAAAGAATCATCCAACACCTGGCTTTATCCATGCGTAATCCTGGCCTTGTCCACCGGAATGCGGCAAGCCGAATTGATGGGTTTGAAGTGGCAGGATGTAAACTTAAAAGACGGCTACCTCATCCTGCATGAAACCAAAAATGGCGATAGGCGGCGCGTTCCCTTATCCGGTTTAGCCTTGGTACTGTTACAGGAACACGGTAAGGTTAGGCGGCTAGATAGCCCCTTATTATTCCCAAGCCATAGAGACCCGCAAAAGCCCATTGATTTACGCAAGCCTTGGACTATCGCACTAAATCAAACGGGTATCGTTGATTTTCACTGGCATGACCTACGGCATTGCACCGCGTCCTATCTAGCCATGAATGGCGCGTCTTTGGCTGAGATAGCCGAAGTGCTAGGCCATAAGACCCTGCAAATGGTCAAGCGGTACGCGCACCTATC
>JABFSV010000541.1 GCA_013140405.1 Methyloglobulus sp.
TTTCCTGGGTGAGCCTTCTACCGACTTATCTAATAGCACACTGTATAATACAATGCTGACATTGACCCATGCGTTCAATGATGACTGGACAGTTAAGGCGCGATTTGACCATCTCCGCCGGCATACTGTAGACCCGCAAACTGGCGCATCCGGGTTACAAGAAGATCCTACCCAACCGAATTATGGTGAATTAAGCAGATTCTTTTTCGGCGGCTCAAATCCTTCTGACTATTTTTACGGCAATGTCAATCTCAACGGACGCTTTAACACCTGGGATGTTAAACATGAGGTCGCGGTAGGCTGGGAAAACTACAGTGTTGATAACGATACGCTTGATTTCCAGGCAGTTGAAGGCCCTAAGATCAATATATTCAATCCGCGTTACCAGCCGTTAAATTTGTCGGCAGTCCCGCATGCTTTTGGCGATTTTGGTAGCGGCAAAGCACATTCAAATGGCGTGTATTTCCAAGATCAGATAACATTATTTGATAAGTTACATATCCTGGGCGGTGGCCGTTACGATTGGGTTACGGATGCCAGTAACTTTGGCGCCGCTTCTCCCGAAGAAGCTAAAGCCAATCAAAATGTAACAAAGGCCGAACGCTTTAGCCCAAGAGTAGGATTGCTGTATCAGCCTTGGGAGTGGCTGTCGCTCTACGGCAATTACGTGGAATCTATGGGTAATGGTAACGGTAATATCGGCTTTGGCGGAAAAGCCCTGCCGCCGGAAATCGGCAAGCAATTTGAAATAGGTTTCAAAACCGCCTTTTTTGACGAGCGCTTAACAGCCAATGTCGCATTTTATGACCTGAAGAAGTCAAATATCGCTGTTGACACAAGGCGGGGGTTTTCCGATTTGATTGGCAGTGCCCGTAGCCAAGGTGTGGAAATTGATGTCTCAGGGCAAGTGACCGAGGGCTTGAGCCTGATCGCCAGTTATGCTTATACCGATGCCAATATCATTAAAAGCACCGACTTTTCAGGTAACGTACTTGATGGCAACCGGTTATGGAACGTGCCAAGGAATGCGGGCAGCTTGTGGGCTAAATACGATGTACAACAAGAACTATTACGTGGCTTAAGCGTGGGCGCTGGCGTGTATTTCCAAAGCCAGAAACAGGGGGATAATCTTAATGACTATCAATTGCCGGGCTGGGGACGGGTGGATATGCTAGTGAAATACCAGTTGCCGATACCTAAAGCAAAAACCACCTTGCAGTTTAATATCGATAACCTTTTGGATCACCAATACTACACCGCGACATTAGGTGACCGTTTTACTGTAAATGTTGGTCAGCCGCGCACGTTTATGGGTTCGGTTAAGGTTGAGTTTTAATTGGCTCCGACAGCAGGGGATAAATAACTATCCTAGGCTTAAATTCAAAGCTGTGAAGTTGGGCAAACTGCTTTACTGTTTGCCCACCCAGCAGTTCATGGGGTTTGCTATACAACTGAACGGCGGTGAAATTGTAAAGCGATTTCAATTTAACGAGCTAGTGCAAACGAAACTATCCATGTTGGCTTTTGGTGCCGATATTTCCCAGCGTGGCGCTTTATATTGTTTTGCATGAAGGAGACTAATGCATTCTTTGTCATAGCGAATTGATACGTGAAACTAGCCCCTTTATCTTAGTGTGTTTCGGATGAACAAACCTTTATACAGGTGGTTCTAAGATTGAATTGCGTTAGTCGGTAATTGGGCTTTTTTAATTTTATAGCTCCCGCTTCGGTGCTTGGCAGCTGTCAAATATTACCCAACCTGTGACAATTTGTCGCATTCCCAAAATTTAGTTAAATCGCTAGACTATGTGCGGCTTATTAAGCGTCCGCTATCACATGGGTTGTTTCCTTATGAATAGATGGTGCTATCGAATAGCTGCAACGTTAGGCCGCATTCTTATTGAGAACCTAATGGGTTTTACAAGTGTGGAATAGCTATTTTAAATAAATAACACGGGGTGATTATGTTGTCTTTGAAATTAAAATTAAATTCATTGGTGTTAAGTCTGTGCGTAATATCAACGCTATTTTTGCCAGCACAAGTAAGGGCTGAAACAGACTATGAGACGGGTGATATTGCTGCGACTCGCGCTGCGGATCAAAGGGCTGCGCTAGCGAAAAAAGCTGAGGAAAGGAAGAAAAGGGCTGCGGAAAAGCAAAAGGCAGCTGAAACCCAAAAAGCGGCTGAGATGAAAAAGGCTGAAGAAGCACAAAAATCGGTTGAGGAACAAAAAAAGCCTGACACCCAAATAGCCGATGAAAGCCAAAAGGAAAATGCACCTACACAATAATTAGTGTGTATCGCTATAAAGCCCAATCAATAGGGTGCAATAGGCGTTAGCTTTATTGCACCCAATATGTTTACCGTTATTCATTAGACACAATCCGTTAGGCTATTTCGCCTTCTACATTTACCTGCATTCTTATTATTTTAAATATTTTTTTTATTGCGTGGGGTTTTTGGCTGGCTCAAACGTCTTATATCCTAGAAGGGGTGCGTTGAGCCAGCAATTAAAACTAAAGCCACAACTTAATTGTGATGCGCAACGCATTGTTACAGATTTAAAATAATAAAAAGATTATGCGCCTAGTTTTATTCTGTTTTTTTGCGCTCGTATTGACGGCCTGTGAAACACCGCTAAAACGCGATGAAGCCTTGCCACTCAAAAACATGCCAACGCGCTGGGAAGCTAAATCTGACACCAAAGTGGTGCCACCGTCTTGGCTGGCTGGGTTTTCCGATCCAAGCCTGCAAAGCTTGGTCAAGGAATCGTTAAATGCCAATTTTGATTTACAAGCCGCAGCAGCTCGGGTTGATGCTGCTAAAGCTTCTTTTAAAATCACTGGGAGCGGACGCTGGCCGCAGTTATCGTTTGCACTTGCTTATGAGCGTGGACAACTTCATGCAGTAGGTAAACCGACCGATAGGGTCAGTGCTTTCCAGGCCTTATTCGACCTTAATTGGGAATTGGATG
>JABFSV010000497.1 GCA_013140405.1 Methyloglobulus sp.
CATCCAATAGTTCCATATTAGAACGCGAGGTTTCGATGGTAATCACATCGGCATCCATGTCGGCGATGGACGTTATGATGTCGTTGAACTCCGAATAGCACATGTGCGTGTGAATCTGGGTGCTGTCGTTTACCCCGCTGGAACAAATCCGGAAAGCCCGCACCGCCCAATCCAGGTAAGTCTGCCAGCGCGATTGCCGTGGCGGCAAGCCTTCCCTGAACGCGGCTTCGTCGATTTGAATGATAGGGATACCGGTACGTTCCAGATCGTTGACTTCCTCCCGTATCGCCAAGGCCAATTGATAAGCGGTGGTTGACCTTGGTTGGTCATCGCGGACAAACGACCAGTTTAAAATGGTGACCGGCCCGGTCAACATGCCTTTCATGGGTTTGTCGGTCAACGATTGGGCATATTGGCTCCAGCGCACCGTCATCGGCTTGGGTCGGATTACGTCGCCATAGATGATCGGCGGTTTGACGCAGCGGGAACCGTAAGATTGCACCCAGCCATTGGCGGTGAATAAAAACCCATCCAGTTGTTCTCCGAAATATTCCACCATGTCGTTGCGCTCGCCTTCGCCATGCACCAACACATCCAGCCCCAGCTTTTCCTGCTCTCTAACGCAGAACGCAATGGTTTGCTCCATGTGTTTGATATAGTCGGTCTCACTGATTAAGCCGCGTTTAAAGTCAGCGCGTGCTTTGCGGATTTCCGGCGTTTGCGGGAACGAGCCGATGGTTGTGGTCGGATAGCTGGGTAGGTTCAGCTTAGTACGTTGTTGCTCACGCCGCACCGGGAATGGGTTCTGGCGTTGCGTCAGCGAGCTGTCGATCTTCGCGAGTTCAGCTTGTACGGCTGGGTTATGGATCAATTTAGATTCCCGGCGCGAACGGATGGCGTTCGCAGAAACAATTAAATCCGGTTCGGCCGCTACCGGTTCTTCAAGTGCTAATCGCAAGACTTCCAGTTCGGTCAGTTTTTGCCTGGCAAACGCCAGCCAGGATTTGATGGTTGGGTCTAAAGCGGTTTCGTGTTCCAGGTCGATGGGTACATGCAGCAGGGAGCAGGAAGGGGCTAGCCAAAGCTCGCCTTTAAAACGTTCCTGAGCAGTTGCGATAGTGCTGAGCGCAGCGTTTAAATCGGTGCGCCAGATATTGCGCCCGTCAATCAGCCCTAATGACAGTATCTTATGGTTGGCGAAGTTATCCAAAACCGCCGTCAATTGATCAGGCGCCCTGACCATATCAATATGCAGTCCTGCGACCGGCAACTTGCAAACGAATGAGGCATATTCACCCAACTCGCCAAAATAAGTGGCAAGCAGAATCTTGACCGGGGAGCTTTGCAAGCGGTTATAAACGGCTTCAAAGGCGTTTTTCCAGGTGTTAGGCAAGTCCAGCACCAGGATCGGTTCGTCGATTTGTACCCATTCCACGCCCTGTTTAGCTAAGCGGCGCAGAATTTCGCCATAAACCGGCAATAAACGCTCTACTAAATCAAGTTTATTGAAGTCGCCAGTCGTTTTCGCTAGCCATAGCCAGGTCAAAGGCCCCAGCAAAACGGGTTTCGGCTGATAGCCCAAGGCTTGAAGCTCGCTGGTTTCTTCAAACAATTTGCTGCTGGACAATGCAAATTGCTGGTCCGCTGTTACCTCCGGCACCAGATAATGGTAATTGGTATCAAACCATTTGGTCATTTCACAGGCACGATAAGGCTGTCCATCGGTTGACTGACCACGAGCCATCCTGAAATAAGTGTCCAGATCGATAGCTTGCGTCGATTCACCAAAGCGTTCAGGAATTACACCGAGCATGACGCTGGTATCCAATACATGGTCATAGTAAGAAAAGTCTCCAACCGGAATCAAATCCAGGCCGCTACTGGCTTGCAACCGCCAATGTCGTTGGCGAAGTTCGGCGGCTATCCCCTCTAATTCGCCCTGATCGATTTCACCACGCCAATAGCGTTCCAGGGCAAATTTTAGTTCGCGGTTTTCGCCCAGGCGAGGAAACCCCAGGTTGTGGATTTTGATCATTACTACAGCTCCATTGGGTTAAAAATGAAAGCGGCATTGTAGGGCTTGTTATTTGTGAGGAATATTGATAGTTTCTCACTATTTCATGAGGAAACTTCATCAATATGGAACTCATCCATTTTCGTATCCTGTTGGCGCTTAAACGATATGGCACCTTAAATGCCGCTTCAGAGACGCTGCATTTAACACAATCGGCGTTATCGCATCAAATGAAAAACCTGGAACAACGCCTAGGAATCGTGCTGTGGCACAAACAGGGACGTAACTTGGTTTTGACGCAGGCGGGACACTATTTGTCTGAAGTTGCTGAATCAGTGATTGCCACGGTTAATTCCGCCGAGCAGCACTTAACCTTACTGGCAGCAGGCAAAACTGGCAAGCTCACTATCGGCATCGATTGCCATGCCTGTTATGAATGGTTTCGTACGATACTCCAACCCTATTTGCAAGCCTGGCCAGAGTTGGCTATCGAAGTCACCTCGCGTTACCGCTTTAATTCATTTGCAGCCATCCAGCAGTACAAACTTGACGCAGTTTTGACTTCCGACCCCGTGTTTAACGGTGTGCTGCATTACCAGCCGCTATTTGATTTTGAATTGGTATTGATCGTCGCCAAGCAACATCGGCTCGCCGGACTACAAGTGATTGAACCCACTGACCTACAACAGGAAACGATCTTGACTTACCCGGTCGAACGGGAGCGCCTGGACATGTTCAGGAAAATCCTGCAACCCGCCGGAATTGAACCACTCACCCATATCACTGTGGAAGAAACCGACATTATGTTGCTGTTGGCTGCCAGCCAGCGCGGCGTTTGCCTGCTGCCGGAATGGTTGCTGGCCGATAAGGTTAAAAATCCGGATGTGGTTAGCTTGAGGTTTAAAAACCTGTCGTTGACCAAAACTATGTATCTGGCAACTCGCCATGAAGATGTGCAAC
>JABFSV010000351.1 GCA_013140405.1 Methyloglobulus sp.
GGTTAGTTTCTGGAATCCAAATTCGGTTTGCGGCTAGACGCAAACCATCTTGTTCATGTTTTTTATCGATGGAACCATCTCCCAGAATTCTGATTCGTTCACAATCGATTTGAATAATGGATTTGGGCTTCTTCTGATACAGTGTGTAAATGATTACGGCAATGAGTACGGTTTGACCCGCGTACTTTGGAAGGATCCCAGTTTTACCGGAATACAATTCATCGAAAGCTTTTTGAGACAGAGGAAAGATGGCATCTTCCTCAACAATAAATATGCGATGCCCGATACTCATTTGCCACGCTCTCTCATGCTAAGCCCCTAATAAATGTAAGAGTCAGCGTTATTTCATGGCAACAAATCAAGTAAATCATGGTTCAATTTCACATTAAAGTTATACTTTGCTGCAGTAGACAGTAGATTGATTAGCGGCAGTGCTCGATTTGCCATGCTTACCTCGGGTTCATCCTGATCTGTTGACGCTCTTTTCTGGCAAAATTGGCTAATTTTGCACGCCCCTGTCACCCTAAGACTTAATCAAGACCTCTAAAGCCGTTTGCCTCTGGCTGACATCTTGTTGTCGTATCGCCATGGACAGGGCTTTTCGGGTGCCTACAAGGACCGCTAAGTTCTTTGCCCGCGTTAATCCTGTATAAATAAGATTACGATACAGCATCTTAAAATGTTGGGTCAGGACAGGAATAATCACCGCTTTAAATTCGCTGCCCTGAGACTTATGAATCGTAATGGCATAGGCCAGATCGAGTTCCATAATGTCTTCTTTTTTATAGTGCACTTCTCTGTGATCTGGATAAAAACTCACTAACGCCGTCAGTTCTTCATTATCGATGCTAACGATTTTGCCAATGTCGCCATTGAATACATTGAGATCATAATTATTTCGGCGGTGAATCACACGATCCCCTTCTCTGAATAGCCGTTCCCCCACCTTCAATTGACACTTATTTTCAGAGGCCGGGTTGGCTTGTGCTTGGATCACCTGATTGAGATTAGCGGATCCCAAACTGCCACGGGTCATGGGAGTTAATATCTGGATTTCTGTATCCTGGCCTTGGTATTTAGGGATCCACTCCAGATAGAGCCTAACCACACAATCAACGGCAGATAGGCCATAATGCAGTGAGGACCAGGGATGAATCTTCTTGACTACGGCTTTCAGCGCATCAATCTGCGCTTCCGTTTTGGTTAATTGCTCAATATCCACATGTTTGAATTTATCGGGAACCACGAATTCCACTTCATACGCGGAGCTGATGGCTTCTTCAATCCTGAACTCGAAGGGTGATTGATCAGGCTTCTCGGCAACCAAATCCTCCAGCTCATGTGTTTTCCAATCAAAATGGCGTTTGACCCGGCCAATAAATCCCAGTTGCTCTTGAGTCGCTTCATCCGAATCAATAAATAAACAATCTGCTTTCGTTGTCCAGAGGTCCGGGTTTTTAAACGGGGAAGCGATAGCGGGCGTTTGCCCTTTATTTATTTGATGCGCATATTGGATAATCAAGGATTCTTGTGCCTGGCGAAAAACCTGCGTTAACCGAAAACAGGGAATGACCCCGGAAGCCATCATATCCTTGAGGACATTACCTGCGCCAACCGCAGGCAGTTGGTCGGGATCGCCAATAAACAGCACTTGGCAATTAGGGGGCACCGCTTTTAATAAGGAGGCTGTTAAACTGATATCTAACATGGAACATTCATCAACAATCAAAAAATCGGTTGTTAACGGGGCGTTTTCATTTTTCTGGAACTCACCGCCTTTCCATTCCAACATTCGATGAATGGTTTTAGCATCTCTGCCAATCACTTCGCTCATCCGCTGTGAAGCACGTCCTGTCGGTGCCGCGAGTAACACGGTTTTTTTCATAGCCTCCAGGAGGCGAACGATAACTAAGGTCGTCGTGGTTTTCCCGCAGCCAGGCCCTCCAGTCAGTATGGAAAAACGGTGTTGCACCACACCTAGAGCGGCATGGGCTTGTTCGTCACTTAACGCGATCTGTTTAGTCTGACAATAGGACGTGACCCACTGTGCAATTCGTCCCGGCTCACTTAGAACCGGACCCTTCATTCCCCGTAAGAGATTGGCGACAGCCGTTTCATCATAAAACAGTGACTTGGAGTAATAGCCGACTGTTTCCTGATTCTCTTTGGTGAGGCGTCGGGTACATAGCTGACCGGCTTGTTTCATGAAGTCCAGATACTCGGCTAGGCGTTCATCCAAGTTTATGGCGATGAGCTCGAGGATGCCGGCATTGATCTGTTGCTCGGTCAGATAACAATGGCCTTGCTCACGGCTCGCAGCCAACACCTGTTTGATGGCCGCCATCATCCGTTGTTGGGAGTTTTCCGATAAGCCAATACTTAACGCCACTTTATCCGCAGAGAAAAAGCCAATCCCATAAATATCATTCGCCAGTCGATAGGGATCTTCTGTCACCATCGCTATCGCTTGATCCCCATATTCTTTATAAATGCGCACCGCAAACAGGGTGCTGATGCCATGGCCTTGAAGAAACATCATGACTTCTCGGATTGCACGATGTTCAGTCCATGCCTGCTCTATCATTTCCAGTTTCTTTTGGGCTATGCCCGGGACTTCCGTTAAGCGGTGAATCTCACTTTCGAAGATAGCCAATGTGTCTTTCTGGAAATAGCGAACAATCTGCTTGGCTGTTTGGGGGCCCACGCCTTTAATGAGCCCAGAGCCCAGGTATTTTTCAATCGAAGCCGTTGTTGCAGGTTTCTTTTCAATCGCTTCGGTGGCTTTGAATTGACGACCGTATTTTTGATCGATAGTCCAGGCACCACGAAACTCCATGGTGGCACCGGCAAATACTTTCGTTTGATGAACCGTGACGGTTTCTTGTTGTTGAGGCGACTGAAAAGGTTGAACACGCAGAACAGACCAACCCGTCGTGGGATTGTGATAAGTCACTCTGTTAACAATACCTGT
>JABFSV010000540.1 GCA_013140405.1 Methyloglobulus sp.
GTTGCACATCTTCATGGCGAGTTGCCAGATACATAGTTTTGGTCAACGACAGGTTTTTAAACCTCAAGCTAACCACATCCGGATTTTTAACCTTATCGGCCAGCAACCATTCCGGCAGCAGGCAAACTCCGCGCTGGCTAGCGGCTAACAGCAACATAATGTCGGTTTCTTCCACGGTGATATGGTCGAGCGGTTCAATCCCTGCGGGTTGCAGGATTTTCCTGAACATATCCAGGCGCTCCCGTTCGACAGGGTAAGTCAGGATGGTCTCTTGTTGCAAGTCGGCGGGTTCAATCACTTGGAGTCCGGCGAGGCGATGTTGCTTGGCGACGATCAGCACCAACTCAAAATCGAATAGCGGCTGGTAATGCAACACCCCGTTAAATATGGGGTCGGAAGTCAAAACTGCATCCAGTTTGTACTGCTGAATCGCTTCAAACGAATTAAATCGGTAACGGGATGTCACTTCGATAGCCAAATCCGGCCATGCTTGCAGATAGGGCTGGAGTATCGTGCGAAACCATTCGTAACAGGCATGGCAATCGATGCCTATAGTGAGCTTTCCGGTTTTGCCTGCTGCCAACAGGGTAATGTGCTGCTCGGCGGAATCGACGGTGGCGATGATGGATTCGGCAACTTCAGACAAATAGTGACCTGCTTGGGTCAACACTAAGGTACGACCCTGTTTACGCCAAAGTACTATTCCTAAACGCTGTTCCAGGTTCTTTATCTGGTGTGATAACGCCGATTGCGTTAAATGCAGCGTCTCTGAAGCGGCATTCAAGGTGCCGTATTGTTTAAGTGCCAACAGGATACGAAAGTGGATCAGTTCCATATTGATGAAGTTTCCTCATGAAATAGTGAGAAACTATCAATATTCTTCACAAATAACAAGCACTACAATGCCGCTTTCATGTTTAACCCATTGGAGCTGTAGTAATGATTAAAATCCACAACCTGGGGTTTCCTCGCCTGGGCGAACACCGCGAACTGAAATTTGCCCTGGAAAGCTACTGGCGTAATGGAGTCGATCAGGACGAATTACAGAGGATCGCCGCCGAGCTTCGCCAGCGGCATTGGCGGTTGCAAGCCAGTAGTGGCCTGGATTTTATTCCAGTCGGTGATTTTTCTTACTACGACCAAGTTTTGGATACAAGCGTCATGCTCGGCGTTATTCCCGAACGCTTTGGATCATCAGCGGGCATTGATACTTATTTCAGGATGGCTCGCGGTCAGTCAACCGATGGCGTGCCTTTTCGTCCGTGTGAAATGACGAAGTGGTTTGATACCAATTACCATTATCTCGTGCCAGAAGTAACGGTGGTTCAGCAATTTGCGTTGTCCAGCAGCAAGCTATTCGATGAAACCCGCGAGCTGCAAGCCTTGGGCTATCAGCCGAAACCGGTTTTACTGGGGCCGTTGACCTGGCTGTGGTTGGCGAAAACGACCAGCGATTTCAATAAACTTAATTTAGTGGAGCGTTTACTACCGGTTTATGGGGAAATTCTACGCCGCTTAGCCGATCAGGGCGTGGAATGGGTGCAAATCGATGAACCGATCCTGGTGCTGGATTTACCCACTGCCTGGAAAAATGTATTTGAAGCGGTTTATAACCGCTTGCAAAGTTCGCCTGTTAAGATATTACTTGCCACTTATTTTGGTGATTTAGGCGAACATACGTCATTCGTTTGCAAGCTGCCAGTCGCTGGGCTGCATATCGATCTGGTCAGGACACCGGAACAATTAACATCAGTTTTGGATAACTTCGCCAATCATAAAGTGTTGTCATTAGGGCTTATCGACGGGCGCAATATCTGGCGCACCGATTTAAGCACCGCCCTCAGCACCATCGCAACTGCTAAGGATCGTTTTAAAGGCGAGCTTTGGCTCGCGCCTTCCTGCTCATTGTTGCATGTACCCATCGACCTGGAACACGAAACCGCTTTAGACCCTACCATCAAATCCTGGCTGGCATTCGCACGGCAAAAACTGACCGAGTTGGAAGTTTTGCGCTTGGCAATTGAAGAACCGGCAGCAGCCGAACCGGATTTAATTGTTTCAGCGAACGCTATCCGTATACGCCAGGAATCCACCTTAATTCATAATCCAGCCGTGCAAGCTGAACTCGTGAAAATCGACAACTCGTTGACTCAGCGCCATAATCCCTTCCCAGCACGGCGAGAGCAACAACGCGCTAAACTGAACCTGCCCAGCTATCCGACCACGACCATTGGCTCGTTCCCGCAAACCCCTGAAATCCGCAAAGCACGCGCGGACTTGAAGCGCGGCTTGATTAGCGAAACCGACTATATCAAACAAATGGAACACACTATTGAATTCTGTGTAAGGGAACAGGAAAGCCTGGGGCTGGATGTGTTGGTGCATGGTGAAGCGGAACGCAACGACATGGTTGAATATTTCGGCGAACAATTGGACGGATTTCTATTTACTGCCAATGGTTGGGTGCAATCTTACGGTTCGCGTTGTGTCAAACCGCCGATCATCTACTGTGACGTGAGTCGTCCCAAACCGATGACGGTACGCTGGAGCCAATATGCCCAATCGTTGACCGACAAACCCATGAAAGGCATGTTGACTGGTCCGGTCACTATTTTAAATTGGTCGTTTGTGCGTGATGACCAGCCACGATCAACCACCGCTTATCAATTGGCTCTGGCGATACGTGAAGAAGTCAACGATTTGGAACGTGCCGGTATTCCGATTATCCAAATCGACGAAGCCGCTTTCCGAGAAGGCTTACCACCACGCCAATCGCGTTGGCAGGGCTATCTGGATTGGGCGGTACGTGCTTTCCGTCTATGCTCAAGCGGGGTAAAGGACAGCACCCAGATTCACACGCACATGTGCTATTCGGAGTTCAACGACATCATAACGTCCATCGCCGACATGGATGCCGATGTGATTACCATCGAAACCTCGCGTTCTAATATGGAACTATTGGATG
>JABFSV010000021.1 GCA_013140405.1 Methyloglobulus sp.
CCACTGGCTACGAAGTCTATCTGCAAGGTTTGCCAATATACAAATCGCATAGTTATCGTTCCGACGAACACGTCATACACCTGGATTCATCCAGGTTCTATGCGCGTTTGCCTGACCGTGACAAGCTGATAGACCAAAGCGAAGCCGTATTGCTGATCCTGGGCGCTTTGCAGTCTGAGGCGGAAAAATGCCTCAAACTGTTCAAAAAAACCCTGTCCGCACAGGATTTTGTCAACTATTTTGAAACCTTAAAGCACTGGGATTTGCTGTCTTTGCTCAATGACGTGGATGCCGTCCCTACTGAGGCAATCACTGTGATCACTTCCTATCCGGTTTGCTCTAACGAAGCCTATGGCAATTTTGAAGAGCATCCAGGAAAACCAGTAAGCCGTTCAGCGATTGAAAATCGTCAAGTCGAAGTTGTTGATATTGATGATGACATCCAATATGACGGGGCAGCTCGCTACATGTTCGCTTGGATGCGGGATTCCCTGGTTTATCAGGGTAACCTGGACGAAGGCCATTGGATCAATTTGTATGTTCGGACGCTCTCGAAAGAAGAGGTGACAGTTGAACACGTAAACGAGTCCCATTATGCCCATTTTGAAGGCAGTTGGGTCTATGTCGGCGTGACTTTCTGCGATGCCTACCGGATCAAAATCGGCATTGATGTCGTAGAAATCAACAACCACGCTTTTTTTGAAGGGTTGGACAATGGGAATGTTGTCATCATGCCGAAAGGTGGCCTCTCAGATGCTGTTATTGAGCAGGTCGCAACTTTTAAGTCTGAGTATGACGAATACCAGGAGTCCACCCACGATGACGATTGCGGCAAGTTCTTTTCTTTTTTGGTGGCCAACACCGCCAAGGACCCTGCCGATGCCGTACGGCAATTGTTGCCGGAATTTACCGGCTGCCCGTCGTTGTTTGGCAAGTCGTTTGTGGTGACTATTGATGATGTCGGGAAAGTGGCTTCAACAACTGCTGTTTGACCAATAATTTCTTATTTTACCCAACCGGGAAACACGTTTCCCAGTCTTGGGCCATGGTGTTTCCCTTTAACCAAGGAGGTAACCATGAGCATCAAAACTTCTTTATGCCAACAACCGCCTGTCCACAAAATGACGGTGGCGCTGGATGGCAATGAAATAGATGACTTAAGAATTGCCTTGGAGGAAGTGCTGCGTTTAGTGGACGGAGGCTTTACGTCAGGGTTTAACCGGAATGATACCGGTTCTTTCTCTTTTGTCATTATTGAAAAATAAACAACCTAACCCGTGCGGGAATTTCATTTTCCCGCACGGGAGGACTGATTGTTCCCGCTTTCGCTTTATAAGCAGGAGAACATCATGTCCAACGTATTTTTTCAAAAGAAGGTAGACCGCCGCAGCCGTGCTGCCATAAGGGCTTTTTTAGCAAGGCATTTCCGCTATGACACGATGAATTCGTGGAATGGCCTTACGTCATACGCCAATAACGTCAAGACCCATCGTCTTGGCTTGACCCCTGAGCAATCAGGTAAAGCCGATGAGATGCTGGAGACGGATTATTGGGACGAAATCAGGGATCCAATTGATGATTTTACCGAATCCCAAGGTTATGAGTACACAATCGGTACCAATGGTCGCTCTGGAGGTTATCTGGTCCTTTACCAATCACGCCGCGAAAAGACTGGACACTTGAGTTACTGTCCATCCTGTGGCCAACGGAACTTCAAAAAAGTACCGCCAACTTTTCAGGATGAAAACGAAAAGGTTATCTCCAAGGAAATCCTCAATAGCCAGGGTTCTTGGCATCCGGGGAATTATTTGGGGCTATCCTCAATTCAGGCGCTAGCTATTCCAGACGATGAGAAATCGAAGTTGATTAATGTTCTCAAAGTCAAGTTGGCCGACTGTTCAGAAACGGATGCTTGCGGCGTTTGCAGGAATTCACGCAGAAATTACAGTGTCCCGACTTCCCGGTTAATGGCTTCCTACAAAAGTATTGACCAGGGCGAGGAGTTTTTTGCCGAAGACTGGCCGATGTGGCAATTACGTGACCGCGTTGACTTGGTTTGTGCATTTGATGCAGCCTGCGATGAAATTCGCAGCAACTTCATTAACCTGCTTGAAGATTATGATGTCCCCGATGGCATCCGGTCAAAGTCAAGCAACGTACCATCCACGCTGTTTAGGAGGGTCTATGCCTAATGAAGACGGCTATGATTTAAATGATGACCTGGAAGCTACGTCAGATTATTCCCAGCGGCTATTGAATGAAACACTGCCTCACCAGCAAGCAGGACGGATTGCATTAGAACAGTTTGGTGCTGTCCTTAACAGCAAAATGCTAAACCGGATACTGCAGGCCTTTGCTTGTACCTGCGTTTCTAGGGACAGTACTTGCATGACAATCTGCACAAGGCGGGTTTGATATGAACTTGCCTATTGGAAAGCATTTACCACACCATTAATCTTTAACCCACCCATCCGGGAGAACCGTCTCCCGTCATGGGCATTGGTTTTCTTGGATGGCTTCCATCCTGTCCACCTTCTGGGACTTACTGGATGTTCCCGGTATACGGGCATCAAGTGAGCCTCGGTTGTCGGGACTATTACTAGGAGAAAACGATGTACCAAACGATTGAATCTGATGTTGTCAGGAATAAGGCCCGTGGTGCCTGGCTGTCCGTATTGGGCTACTTGGCGCCGGAATTGGGAAAGGCCATCGAGAAACCAGGCAGGCATATTGGCTGCCCTGTCCATGGCGGTAAAGATGGATTTAAGCTCTTCCGCGATGCGGATATATCTGGTGGCGGAATTTGCAATACCTGCGGTGCCAAACCAGACGGTTTTTCGGTGTTAATGTGGCTGAAAGGATGGGGGTTTCCAGATGCTTTGACCGAAGTGGCCAATGTCCTTGGGATTTCATCTGATCCTGCCTATCGAAAACCGAGTGTGTTAAAACCC
>JABFSV010000543.1 GCA_013140405.1 Methyloglobulus sp.
TTGATTGTTCCACCATAAATGACTATAAATTTTTACAGTTATTAGCGCATTACATTAATGCGCTTTTTTTTCGAAAAAAATCTATGGTCGAATTATTTAAGAATTAACCAAATAAATCGAGGAATCTTTGATTAAAACCGTTACCAATATCTTGATTTAATAAACTGAAATCTTAAAATGGGATATAATTCTCAGCATTATTTTCAAAGTATTTAACTTTTTCATAAGTTTACATCTATGTCTATCAGCATGAGAAAAACCACCCATCAAGTTATGGTGGGTAATGTCAAAGTCGGCGGCGGTGCACCTATCGTTGTGCAGTCGATGACTAATACCGATACTGCCGATGCGGCGGCGACAGTTAATCAGATTATTGAGTTGGCAGATGCTGGTTCTGAACTGGTTAGGATAACTGTCAATTCGGAAGAAGCTGCGGCAGCAGTTTCCAATATAAAAAATCAATTGCTTAAGAAAGGCTATTCCGTGCCGATTGTGGGCGATTTTCATTTCAACGGACATCGTTTGTTGGAGAAATACCCCGATTGTGCCGAAACGCTGGACAAATATCGCATCAATCCCGGCAATGTCGGTCGTGGCAAGAGCCGCGATCCGCAATTTCAACAGATGATCGAATTTGCCTGTCAATACAACAAACCAGTCAGGATTGGCGTTAATGGCGGCAGTTTGGATCAATCGGTATTAACCCGCTTGCTGGACGAAAACCGTGCCTTACCCAACCCAGAACCATTAGCTGCTGTCACCCGTAAGGCCATCGTATTATCAGCCCTGGAAAGCGCCGCAAAAGCTGAAGAATTAGGCTTAGGTAAAGACAAGATTATTCTCTCTTGCAAAATCAGCAACGTACAGGAACTCATCAGTATTTATCAAGACCTATCCAGCCGTTGCAACTATACCCTGCACTTGGGATTAACCGAAGCGGGTATGGGCTCGAAAGGTATCGTGTCTTCATCTGCCGCTTTGGGAATCCTGATGCAGCAAGGCATCGGCGACACCATCCGCATTTCGCTTACCCCTGAACCCGGCGCATCACGCACCAAAGAAGTCATCGTCGGACAGGAATTGCTGCAAACGATGGGGTTCCGATCATTTACGCCGATGGTTATCGCCTGCCCTGGTTGCGGCCGCACCACCAGTGATTATTTCCAGCATTTAGCACAAGACATTCAATCTTACTTACGCGACCAAATGCCGATTTGGCGGACTCAATATCCTGGTGTGGAAGCAATGGAAGTCGCTGTTATGGGTTGCGTGGTCAACGGTCCCGGCGAAAGCAAAAGCGCCAATATTGGTATCAGCTTACCAGGTACTGGAGAAACGCCTGTCGCACCCGTTTATGAAGATGGCGTGAAGACCGTTACCTTAAAAGGTGACCATATTGCCGAGGAATTTCAAGGGATTGTGCAGCGGTATATTGAGTCGCATTATGGGGAAGCCAGGGAAAAATCGGTGGCTTAATTTTTGTTGGGAAACCTTATAAATGCAAATTCGACAAAAAGAAAATGAACTGTTTGAAACATGGATTAGAGAGCGTCCACTAAGAAATCCTTTTATTAAGGATGGATGCCATTCTCCTCAGGATTATTTATTATCCACACATAAAGTTGTTTTCCTTTTGAAAGAACCAAACTGGGGATACAGCCAAGAAGAACAAGAAAAATACGCAATCGAAGAAACAGACATACATGACCAACGAGATGGGTATGATAATTGGTGGAAAACCATAGGGAAATGGTGTGCAAGTATTTCAAACCCAGAGTGGAATTGGCTTGAAATTGAAAAAAACGTCACCTCAGGAAATGTAAATAAATTCATTGCTCCCTATGTAATGGTGCAACTTAAGAAAAGCCCAGGGGGTGGTAGCTCAGTTCATGATACGTTGGGACGTATAGCAAAAGAAGATAAACCACTTCTGCTAAGACAACTTTCAATTTACAAACCGAAATACATAATTTCATGTGGTCTTTGGAGTATTTTCAGAAATGAATTATTCAATGAAAACGGCGATATTTATACCGCACCAAATGGCATTGAATATTACTTTGCAGCTTCCGAAGATGCTAACCTAAACAACCTTTGTATAATTAATTTCTGCCATCCCAGTATGAGGTGTAGCGCAGTTCTTAATGGGGCTGTTTCTTTTGCATTGAAAGATGCCATAAAACACATTTCCGAGAGCAATATATCTCCATAAAGTAACGTCCAAGCACTTATCTAGCATTCTCACACTGAGCGTGGGATCGATGCAAATAAACATACTTCCAAAGATAGAAAACCAAACTACTGCTCAATATTATAAACAATCGTCACCACCACTTTCGCCTGTTTCTTGATGGTCGTTTTATCATAAGTCCCACCATAATCATCGGTGTCTGAATTTCCGCCAGGGGCGAGGATGTAAAACGCGCCTTGCGAGGCGGAACGCATCACGCCAACTTTGACCTTATCCTGCTTGACGAATTCCTCGGCACGTTTTTTGGCGTTTTCCGTGGCAGCGGCAATCAAGGACATCTTGATGTCTTCCAAGCCGCTGACCAGATAAAGCGGTGAACTGGCGGTTACCGGATGGCCTTCGACCTGCAAAGCCAGAAAGTTTTTGTTGACGGCTTCAATTTTTGCTAAATCTTTGGTCGTAACCGTAATGGCTTGGCTGGCATCGTAGCCTTTTTGCTCTGTTTTCGTGCCGCCTTGTGGCAAGTAAACCGTTTCTGTATGTGCCGTCACCGATTCGCCGCCTTCCGTCCAGCCTGACTTGTCCAAGCCTTCTTTTGTCAAAAATGCATCCAAGGCGGGGCGTTCTGCCCTGAGCTTATTCAAGGCTTCGGCAAAAGTCGGTTGGTTCACTGAAATCGTCACCGTCCACTCGGCATTATCAGCTTGCACGTCTTTGACCGCCAAACCTTTTACGGTAATCGATTGCTGACCGGATGCTG
>JABFSV010000179.1 GCA_013140405.1 Methyloglobulus sp.
TTGCAGCACCCATTCTGGATCAATCGTTTTAGTAGTCATAACGTCTCCTTTTTAGTATGGTGGTAAAAACAACTTTTTGCTTTTCTCTAAAAAACTACAAAATTTTGAGGCAATCCACGGCGCATTAACCTTAGAACGTGTTTTAAAAGCGTCGCGAGCGGTTCGAGTACAAGGCGCACGGAACGCAGAAACAGGAGTGTACAGATAGTACATGACTGTTTCGAGTACCGCGCAACCCTGTCCTGAGCCCCTGGTCGAAGGGGTAGCAATCGAGCCGCGTAGCAGCTTTTAAAACACGTTCTTAGATAAGACTCGCCAGAATTTTCAGTAAAGTCTCTTTTATCGGTACTTGAATTGCAAACAAAGCGATTAAAGGCAGCGCGGCAGGTAAAGCAATGCTTAAAATTGCGGCCTTTCCTATCGGGGCAGCACGCATCTGGATAACCGCTTCGTAAAGGCTTAACGCATCGGCAACAGGGCCGATTTCCGGGGCTTGCAGTAAGGATTCATCCGTTATCGGTTCATGCCGGATCCAGCGCTTATAGACAAGCCGACCATGATTTCCGACCAGTGCGCCGTATTCTAACCGCGCTTTGCGCTTGGCGGCGGACAGTTTAGGAAAAAAAACCAGCAGCGGAGATAAAAACAAAAGCACGATAACGATAAGAAAAACCACCGTTAACAACTTGAGCGATTGCACCTGCAAACCGTGATAAACGACCTCGTGCGCCAACCGTGACGCCAGCACCAGGGAGATCGCAAACACACACAGACTGAACGCCAAGGGGATTTTTTCAAGGAAGCCTAAACCGCCGGCCCGGTCGGGATGGGTAGGGACAAGCTCTAAATCAAGGTCGGCGATACGTTTAAACAACACAAACAATAGCGCTAAGCGCCATAGCGAAACCCAACATAAAGCAACGAAAATAGGACGGCTTACAAAAAGCATCCACCAACCGCCGAACCCAAGATTAAACGCCGTAGGCGTACCGGTATTCGCCCAGATTAACTCATGCATCTCCTGATAAGGCGGCTGTAATGCAACCGTGGTAAAAACGATGGCGGAAATAGCCACCCAAGGCATCGAACTGTCGCGCAAGCTAAGCGTATTTTGCAGGGCCTGTTTAAATAGGCTACGCTGGTCAGCTCGAATTAAACCGGAGGTATAAAAATAAGGGATTAGTTTAGTGATAACCTTGTGCATCA
Source organism: Methyloglobulus sp. (assembly GCA_013140405.1). GTDB lineage: Bacteria > Pseudomonadota > Gammaproteobacteria > Methylococcales > Methylomonadaceae > Methyloglobulus. The sequence goes on from JABFSV010000179.1 coordinate 1,207, forward strand.
GCCCTTCACCGAAAATAAGCAATGGAATTGCGACCAAAAAACGGGCATGGATACCAAAATGGCGCAACAGGGGTTCGTCAATCCGGTCTTGTATCGCTGTCCCAGACAAATATGCCCAAAGGACTAAGGGAAGCCACGTCAATACTGCAAAAAAAATTGCCCGTCTCACTATCCCTAACCCTTCCTTGGGTATCAAGCCAATCCGACGGTAGAACCGAAAAATCAGGTCATCGCGCACAAGCGAAATTTCAAATTCGGATTCGTCTTGGCCGTTATTCATGGCTAATATGGTCGTCACATTGATAAGAAAGCCAAATCGGACTGATTGGGACTCAGCGCAGATATAGCGACTCAAAACAGGCAAGAACTTTATCCCCTTCAAGAAGGAATAATTGTTCGCCTTTGATGCGGTAAGCCGTGGTCGCGTTGAGCATTTTTAATACCCGGCCTTCCAATTCCATGAAGGGCGATTCGCAAGCCATCATCGTCCCCGCCATTTGTGAAAACCGCAATTCATTCTCCGAATGCTTGAATGTCCCAGTAAATTGATTGCATCCGCTGAAACCGATCACGCGCGAGCCTTCGCTCGCCAGAGTAATGCGAATTTGGCGCTTATGCGACGGCGCGATGGGTATCTTCTTGCCGTCGAGTTCGACCAGTTTCCAGTAGGTGTTTATCAGCTCTGCGGTCGATTGATTATTGCCGGATGCGGAGGCAGCGCAAGATGCTTTGGGTTGTGTGCCGCCGAATTTCTCGATCACCGCCATTTCGACGACCTTATCCTCCATACCTGGGCGTTGTTCAAGTTTGCCCTGGAAATCGACGACCAGCGGTGCGCCAGGTACGTTGCGGGCTTTCAGGTAAGCGCGTTCCGCTGTCAGATAGTCTCCGATCATCGCCACCGGCCAACGTAATCCGCTTATACAATCGGTGAATGTTGCGGCATCCGCCATGTAGCGGAATTCGCCGCGCCATGCGTGTGCTTCGCTAATCGACTCAACCTGTGGGGCACGGGTAAGGTCGATATTCGCCGTGGTGTCTATCGGATTCCCCGAAGTGTCGAGTTTGCGCAAACTGCCGCCGCCGATTTTTTCGTAATATTGCGTACCCGATGCATTGCTAAGCGTCAGCTTGTTACTTTCGGCTGTCCAGCGCCCATGTTCAACGAAGGGAGTCACGGATTTGTCCTGGTAAATGCGCCGCAACAGGAACAAGCCATCATTGCGCAGTGTTAATGTCTCTTCTATCCCTGGACAATCGGCGCAGGGCGTAACGCCACTGAAAGTTGCAGGCAACGCGCCAAGATCGGCAGCGTCCGCCATCGGCGTGGCGAAGCCCCTGGCGCTTGCCTGTCCCGAAGCGCCAGGTTGCACGGCATCAAGCCACAGGTCAACCTTGTTTTTAGCGCCGCGCGTCAGGACGGGATAGCTGCGCGTGGTGATAAAATGCATCTGCCCGCCCACATCGATTTTCGCCCTGAGATTGTAATCTGAATCGGGATTGATTTTAGAGTTGGGTACTTGCAAGGCAAATTCAAGCGGGACTTGGCGCTCCCCGAAAGCCTGCTTGCTTTCCGCCAAAATCGTCGCCACGGTGTCGGCGCGGCTGACATCTTCCAGGCTTACCGTCAATACCGCCTCGGGCGGCATGGCGATACGCTGGCGGTAGGCCGCCGTGCCGCTGACGGTGATTAAATCGTCTTTTGATTCGCCTTGGGTCGCACATCCAACACTATTGATCACGATAAAAATAGCTACAAACATAATGAATTTATGGAAACTCAGGTACATGGGATCCCTCTTGATTTTATTTTAAATAGTTTTTAATACCGATTCTTACCTATGCCCATTTTATGTGCTTAATTCATGTCGTTCACGTTCGCCATCAATTGGTAAAAAAACCCAATCGACTTCGCATATTCGCTTACCAACACCCGTTCATTAACGCCATGCCAGCGGTCAGCATCTTTTGCCGATTCCACACGAACTGCCGTAAAGCGATAGACATTCTTTGCCATTGGGGAAGCTGCAAAGTATTTGGCGTCTGCCCCGCCAATAACTAAATAAGGTGCAATAATTAAATCTTTTGTTCCCCAGGTTTGCCGGATCGTTTTATCAATAAGCTTAAATTCAGGACCGGTAGAACTGGATACGGGTGTTGGGTCATTTGAAGCGGAGAGGTTGGTGACAGTCACACGCTTATCATTAATAACCTGCTTGACACGTTCCATTACCGTTTGAGTGGTTTCACCCTGAAGAATCCTGAAGTTCACCACGGCTGAGGCAAATGGCGGCAGTACATTTTCTTTTACACCACCATTGACCATGGTTACCGCTGTTGTGGTATGAATCATTGCCTCCGTTTGTGGGTTACCCTTCAAATAGGTAATAAGCGTATCGTCATTGGCAGTCATTTTTTGTTGTTCTGCTGACAAAACGCTTGCCATGACTTTGAACTGATCCCGTACAGCATCGATAACCCGGTAAGGAAAGGGATTGGCTTCTATCTTCGTAATGGCTTGGGCAAGAATGCCAATATTTGAATTGACAGGCGGCGCCGCTGAATGGCCCCCTACACCGGAAACTTTTAACTCAAGACTAACATAGCCTTTTTCCGCGATACCCAATAAGGCAATTGGGGCGCTTACACCAGGGAACAAACCGGGAGCGAGTGGAAGGCCTTCATCAAGAACAAAGGCGATCTCTTTTATACCCCTTGATTCAAGTGTTTTAACAATATGATTAACGCCTTCAGACCCACCCACTTCCTCATCCTGGCCAAAAACGAGGATAATGCTGCGTTCGGGTTTAAAGCCCTGTTTCAGTTGCATCTCGATGGCTTCAAGAATTGCCATGATCATGACTTTGTCGTCCAGCGAGCCACGTCCCCAGATGTAACCGCCTGCAATATCGCCCGAGAAGGCATCATGTTCCCACTGTGATTCAGTGCCAGGCACAACGGGGACAACATCCTGATGTCCCATCAGCACAATCGGAGCTAATGCCGGATTAGTCCCTTGCCATGTGTATAGCAAACTAAATTTGCGGGGATCACCGATGACTTCCCGTTTCAGGGCTTTGTGGGCACGTGGATAGGTCTTTACCAGAAATTTGTGCCAATCCTTGAAGGCCTTTTCATCAAAATCTTTGCGATCCTGATTGGAGATTGTTTTGAACTTAATCCCTTTAGAAAGCCGTTTGGCGGCAGCATTGGCGTCAACCGGAATATTCACTAATTCCACTTGTGAGGCTGGGTTCTCGCTCTTTATTATTTCTTGAGCAAAGGTTTCAGTAAAAATCACGAAACATCCAATCAATACTAAGAGAGCACTGGCTACATTTTTTTTCATACCTTTTCTCCTGAATGCATATTTTTAATACGTTTTATTTATATGGCATTGACGTAACACGCCAGACCTTCCGGTTAAAACAAAATCTGGGCGCGAATGCCGGTCATGATGGCGGTGTCACGGTCACTGCGCGGTGGCCTGATGATTTGGGCATCGGCGGTCAAGCGCAGCCAAGGCGTGACCGAATAATTGTAGAAGACCTCAAGTCCGCTTTCGTCACGTGCCGGCAATAAGAGACGAAGCGAATCTTTCAATTGGCTGCTGTAGCCGACATAGAACAAGCCAAGTCCAAATTTATCGCGTTCCCGTCCGGGAATCGGGCTAGTGCCGCCGATTCCTCCCATGACAGACCATTCGACAGGGTTTGGGTTGCCGTCTGAAACAGCGACCTGACCGAAAAGCCCCCAAGCTTTTTGGGGATCGACGGCATCCCGCCAGAGCGATTGTTCGAAGGCGTAAGACAATAACCAACGGTCTCCTTTGGTTCCTGGCGGTGGCGCTTCGGGCAGCAATAACTGTGGAATATCGGCAAAATCAATGCCGTTTTGGGTGCTGTAAGCTGCGGAAAAGACATGCTTTCCGCTTTGGCTGAAGAAATCACTCGGCAATTCCACTGATCCATTAAAGGTGACACCTTTATCAAACGGGTTTTCAAAGCCAGTTTTACGGACTTGGTTGGCTGGGTCGTAAATCATGAGTGTATATTTGGCGGGCTTGGTTTTTACCGACACGATACCGCCCAAAATTGTCGGCGGCGTGATACCGCTGATGGGGGCGACAAATTGGACATGCTGGAATTGCTCAATGCCGCGTCCGCCGCTAAATTCCCGGCCTGCATCATAAAGGTCAACCATGTTGATTTTGCCGAACATGACAGTGACATCATCCCCAAGCTGTTGGGTGAAATAAAGCGACAAGTCGGCGAAGGTATTGTTAGCTCCCGGGAAAGCGAGCGCCAGGTTGTTGGGCAGGAATGTTCCGCCTGCCGAGGTCGGCGACTCCCCGTAATTGAGTTCCGCGTGGGCGTTAAGGCCGAAACCTTTCCACAAGCCCAATTTCGCACCCTCTATCCGCAAAAAACCATCGGCCTTGCCGCCATATTTCCAGTCATGCGAACCTGTTCCTGCCGCAAGCCCTTGATAAAATTGGGTCAGGAAGCCGCTGAAACCGATGCCATGCTCGCGCATGGTAGTTCCTGTACCGAACCAGTCGTCCGTCAGGGTCGTGCGTTGCCAAAGAGACTTGGCGATTGGCGGCTGTTTGGGTGTTTCAATCGGGATATCCTCATCTGCTGTGACGACTGACATCCAAGCAAAAAATAATAATACGAGACTGAGACTATAGTGAAGGGGTTTATGGGTTAGTTTCATGGGATTGCAGCAAAATTAATGGATTTTATTTAGGGAACAATAAGGTAACCGAAAAGCGTAAACCCCAGTCAGCGCCTCCTTTTGGCGCTTCTGCATAGTAACGGGCAGCCCCTGAAAATTGCACCGGTTGCGTCCCAAACGTCACCAATTGGCTAACACCTGCTTGCACAGGAACCAGCCATTGATTTCTTTCCCAATCATACGTGCTTTCGGTGCCTATCGTGTAGGTTGTTTGCTGGCGGGTTGTGTAGGATAGAAAGGGGTTTAAAAACGTGGCGCTTATATCAGCCCTTTGCTGGTTGCCCGTTACCGACCAAATATGGTTGGCCAAGCCGCCATAAGTCCACGGGCCTTGTTGCCGCAATAGGACAGCGGTAGGCCCAAGACCAAATTTTTCAGTACCGAGCCGGTCATCGGTTGCGCTGGGATATAGAAAAACCGGACCCGCTCCCCAGATGATGCCGCTTGCCGTCGGTTTTGCGGGTGATAAGAAGAAACTTTGCACAATATCGCCCATCCCGGAAATACTGCTTCCACCTGTTACCGGAGATTCGGCATGGATAATAGGCACGATGGTGCGGGTAATCAGGTTCAACTCATCATTCAATTTGAATGGAATTACAGGCTGGATATTGACGGTATAACGCATGGCGTCAGCCGAGCCAATGCCAAAGTCCCAATTGTTCTGGATGGGTACGCTGATGAGGTTTGCAACTGGGTTTTGTAGTTTTAGGGCGAGAGCATCAGCGTCATCGTTTGCTGAAGCAGGTATTGAAAATGAAACTAAAGCCATGAGGAACACAGCTTTTGGATAAGCAATTTTCATCAAATTTCCTTGGATTATGATACGGTTAATGTATTTTTATTCCGAACCAAGTGAACTCGAAATAATAATGTCCACTATCAATTTGAATTGCAACCATTATGTTGCGTTCACCCTAAGAATAGCCGTTTAGTTGCATTTTAACAGGGCTTTGAAAATAAAAAGCCGTATATACAAAAACCCTTATCATTCAATCTAGTGCCGAATGCACAATTATGTATGCCTGTCTTCTGGTATGAAACCGTGCAGCGGACGTGTGCGAATATTGTATCGAACCGAGAAGAGGCGAATCGCAAACGCGGTGAAGATAGCGGGCCACGCTGCCAAATAAGGGGAGAAACCAAACCCCTTCTCAAGAAGAATAAATACGAAGCAACTTATCAGTACTGCCACCACGGTTAGGGTGCCGGGCTTAAAAGCCTCCGGCTCTTGCCGCATAAATAGGTCGCGCAAAATGCTGCCGCCAACGGCATTGACCAACCCAATTAGCACAACGCCCGGCAAGCTTATAGCTGAGTCAATAGCTAACTGCATACCTACGACGGCATAAGCGCCTAAACCCAACGCGTCTACGACCTGAACTAGCCCCGAAAAATGCCGATATTGTCGATAGTGGTCCAATTTTGCACCAACGGCGAACACGAGCAACGCCGCCGCAGCCACGATAAGCATGTAAATTGGTGATTTCAGCAGCGCGGGCGGGCCATTTTGGAGAAAGAGTCCGTCGCGCATAAGCCCGCCGCCAGTTGATGAAATGAGGGCGAGAGCGGCAACGCCGGACAAATCATAGCCACGGCGGGCGCCTACAAGAGCGCCGGTGATTCCCCATAGAAATGTTGCGCCATAGTCGAAATAAAGCGGAACTGTAAATACTTGAGCGGGTACTGCCATTTTGCCTCCACAATGGATGCGTATCCAAATTCAAGGCCACAAAGCGCCATTTTAAAAATCAGGGAATCCCTGAACCATAGGTTGTTAGCGAACGGGCAGCCAATCCACTCAGAGCACTTTATGGCTACCGTCGCAAAAAGGCGGAGTTTTAGTTTGTTTGCATTGGCAGATGGCGACTGTTTTTGTCTCCGTCATTTCAAATTTTAATGGCGTAAATGGGGTGGTTTTGTGTGAGCCGTCGCAAAAACTGCCATTTGCGCTGTGCCCACAGGCACACCAGTAATGCGTACCTAACGCTAATTCGCAAACATTAGGGTGGTTAGCGGCTATTTTGGGTTTGTCCATCGTTGTTCCTCTCTTAAATAATTTGCTTTAGTCCTGAGCAAGCCTTATGGCTGGCTCAGGACTAGCATATGGGAATGCCGCTCGTCGGCTATGGTGTGCAAAATGAACGGAATCAAGTAATGGATAACTTATGCCGTCTTGCTGCCCAAGATGCTTTTGAGGCCCGCCAACCCGATTTCCAGCAATTTGTTGTCACCAGGAACTTCACCATCTGGAGTTAGCTTATCAATGACTTGGGGAAGCAAACTGGACAAACTACCAGCCACATCGGCGGTATTGATACCAAATTTTTCGGCTAGACCTTGTACAAAGGGAGAACCCAGTACGGCCTGAAGTTGTTCGGCAGAAATAGGCAAATTTTCACCTGTACCTACCCAAGACGCAACTTGATCACCTAACCCACCTGCTGCAATTTTTTCTACCAACCCTGATAAGCCGCCTGTTTGCGGATCGCTAATCAAGTCTATTACCGAATCCAGCAGGTTGCTAGAACTGCCTGTGGGTGCGTCTGCGCTTGGTGCAGCATTTTTGGTGGCCTGACTTTTAATCAGCCCTAAGAGTGTGTCTAAAATACCCATGTTGTTTTCCTTATGTTATTGATAGAAATGATAAAGTTATTAATTGCTTACATCCTAACGAAAAGCATCATACTGCTTTCAGCTATTGGGGTCAAAATTTCGGTGGCTTGCCTAAATTCAAGATAACCATAAGCAAAAAACTGTAGTCCTTCCAAGTCAAATAGGTAGCTTACAACCTCAGTCCCATTCAAATATTTTCCACATATTGACCCGACTGCCTTTGTCCATATCATTGCCCCGGACATCCATTTTGCCGTCGCCATCGGAATCAATAAAGTAGTAAGGAGGGCCTATATCAGGAATGATCTTTACCATATACAACCGCCCTCCCCTCCGATATTCCTGGATGGTTTTTTTGCCTTTGCGGATAATGGTAATATCTGGCTCCATGTCTTCCCCGCTTTGCACTGGCAAAGGTGGTTCAGGTACTTCGGGAACGGGATCAACCGTGGGTGGCTGTTCATCCACGGCAAAAGCAGGAAATGCAAATAGGCTTAATAATAAAAAACGGCGCATGACAAGCTCATCTAAAATAAGAATAAAGCCTATCTTATTACATTCTTGTCGGATTGCTCGACTAAAAACTCAAAGGGAATTTTAAAAGCGCCCTCCTCCCGCTTTAACATTAGGTATTTATGAAGGTAGCACCGTCATCCCAGCAATCCATGCTGAAATGACGTGCCGTGTGGCCTTCCTATCCTTGGCAGCAGAGTAATCACATAGAGTTTATGGCCCTATGTCTCACCGCCACTGAGAATTGACCTGCTTACAATTTTTCAGTGCGTGCTGCCCCAAAATATGATTGAAATTAGCTAACATCACATTAAAATAATCCACCATAGCTTGCCGACAGAAACGGTTTCCACGGTGCTTATTTCCATGCACTTGTTGCAGAATATCTCTTTTTGCATCTAGCCAGTCACGCATTTCATAACCGGGGTAGAAATTGCGTTTTTCTGCCCTATAAAAAGCTGCCTCGGCAATCATTGCATCCAGATTGGCTGGCCGGACGCGAACGGGGGTTTCCAATCCTAATCCAAACTTAATCAGGTTGAATAGATCAAGCGGCGAGCTGCCTTTAATGCCTATCGCTTTAGGCTCAAGCTCCGATAACGTCCCAAACAACCTGTCCCAGACCGCGAGCACTGCGCCATAGTTACTGTCATGCTCACTACGCTCAATCGAGTGATGCAACCTGTGCAAAAAAGGCACAATCATGAAATATCCCAGAATCCGTTCATATTTGAAGCTGATATTGGTGTGATGAAACATAATACACAGGGTAACAATGGTTTCAATCGACAACACCAGTATCTTGTCTACACCTAAAATAACAATCAACAGCGCTTTCAGGATGTTAGTGATAAGCATCTCCACAAAGTGTAACCGGAATGCCGTCGATACGTTCAAATTAGGGTCATTATGGTGTACACGGTGGAACACCCATAAAGCATCTACGCGATGACAAATTTGATGCCAACCATACAGCAACAAGTCTAAGGCCAAAAATGCCAAGATAGCTTTTAGTGCTGGATTTGAAACAGAGTTCAACAACCCGTAACTTGAATAACGCTCGGCGATTATGAACAAAGTCGAAACCGAACATACCGACATCAAGATGCTGTTAAACACAAACAGGCCGATATTGGTTTGATAAGACTGCCGTGTTTGCCCTTCGGGA
>JABFSV010000018.1 GCA_013140405.1 Methyloglobulus sp.
CCAACAGTGTTCCCTAGCCTTCAGACAAGTCAACACAGCAATGAGAGCTTACACGAAAAGACTTTTTATCTCATTACATATTGCTACAATGCCCGTTCACAAACTGATTGACGAAAAAAATGGATGTCATACAACGTATCGCCGAAGAATTGTCGGTTAATGCCAAACAAGTTCAAGCCGCCGTTCTGTTATTAGACGAAGGCGCTACCGTGCCGTTTATTGCCCGCTATCGGAAAGAAATCACGGGCGGACTTGATGATACGCAGCTCCGTAACCTGGAAGACCGCCTGGGTTATTTGCGCGAACTCAATGACCGCCGCGACTCGATTCTGGCCAGCATCCGTTCCCAAGACAAGCTCACGCCGGAACTGGAAGCCGCTATTCTTGCTGCTGAAACCAAGACCCTGTTGGAAGACTTGTATTTACCTTACAAACCCAAACGGCGGACTAAAGCGCAGATTGCCAGGGAAGCAGGTCTTGAACCTTTGGCTGATGCCATTTTGACTGATCGTACTGTCATTCCAGAACAACTCGCCGCCAGTTATGTCAATGCTGAGCTGGGCGTTGCGGATGCTGCCACTGCGCTAGAAGGTGCACGACAAATCATCATGGAACGGCTTTCTGAAGATGCGGAATTATTGTCAGAACTCAGGGAAAACGTGTGGCAAAAAGGCTTGATCCATGCCACTGTTGTTTCGGGCAAAGAACAGGAAGGCATTAAATTCAAAGATTATTTCGATTTTCAGGAAGCCATCAATAAACTTCCTTCACATCGTGCCTTGGCTTTGTTCCGAGGCCGAAATGAGGCTATTTTATCCCTGAATCTACTCCCAGAAACGGATGAAAAAGAGGGGCATGACCGTTGCGTCCAGTTGGTTGTAAAACGTCTGGCGATTACCGACAATCGTAAACCCGCCGATGCTTGGCTGGCTGAAACTGCGCGTTATGCCTGGAAAATCAAGTTGTTCACACGGATAGACCTGGACTTGAAGCTGCGTTTGCGGGAAGCTGCTGAGCTGGAAGCTATCAAGGTATTCTCCAGCAATCTAAAGGACTTGCTTTTGGCTGCGCCCGCTGGCGCAAAAGCGACGATGGGGCTTGATCCCGGTATTCGCACAGGCGTTAAGGTTGCTATCGTCGATGCGACTGGAAAGTTATTGGCTTACGACACTATTTACCCGCATCAGCTTAAAAATCAATGGGATGCGTCGATAGCGACGTTAGCCAAGCTAATACAGCAGCACAATGTCGATCTAGTCAGTATTGGTAATGGCACGGCATCCAGGGAAACCGACCAATTGGTTGCCGATGTGATGAAACAGCATAAGCACCTTAACTTTAGGAAAATTACCGTCTCAGAAGCCGGCGCTTCGGTTTATTCGGCATCAGAACTGGCAGCAAAGGAATTTCCCGACTTGGATGTTTCGATACGTGGGGCGGTATCCATTGCCAGACGATTGCAAGATCCGTTAGCGGAGCTGGTTAAAATCGACCCCAAAGCTATTGGTGTTGGGCAATACCAGCATGATGTCAATCAAGCCCAATTAGCCCGCGGCCTTGATAATGTCGTGGAAGACTGTGTGAATGCGGTGGGTGTGGATGTCAACACGGCTTCGGTGGCCTTGCTCAAGCAAGTCTCTGGGTTAACGCCGACATTGAGCGAGAACATCGTCGCATTCCGCAATGAAAATGGCTCTTTCTCCGACCGAAAACAACTCAAAAAAGTACCTCGTCTCGGTGATAAAGCCTACGAACAGGCGGCAGGGTTTCTACGTATTACGAACGGTGCCAACCCTTTAGATGCTTCGTCAGTCCATCCAGAGGCTTATCCGGTAGTTGAAGCCATTATCAAAGATACTGGAAAATCTATCCGCGACCTGATCGGGCAAGGTCAACTAATACGAAACCTTGATCCCGCCAAATACACCAACGAAAATTTTGGTTTACCAACTGTCACCGACATTTTAAAAGAGCTGGAAAAACCCGGGCGTGATCCCAGGCCTGAATTTAAAAGTGTGGAATTCAAATCCGGCGTCGAGAAAATTACCGACCTTGAACCCGGTATGCGGCTTAACGGTGTGGTGACAAATGTCGCCAATTTCGGCGCATTTGTCGATATTGGCGTACATCAGGATGGTTTGGTGCATATTTCCCATCTTTCCGACACGTTTATCAAAGACCCAAGGGATGCAGTGAAAACTGGGGATTTTGTCAATGTGCGGGTGCTTGAAGTTGATGTTGCCCGACAACGTATTTCCTTGTCGATGAAATCAGACATATCACCGGATGAACTCAAATCAAAGCCTGAACAAAAGGTGCAAAATGCTGTCCATAAACCTAAACAGCAAGCTCAGCCCCAAAGTTCTATGGCGAATGCGCTTGCGAAAGCATTGAAAAGGTAAATAATAAAAGCTCTGCTATACTAAATCATCAATTTAACTGATATTCAGGATTTATCATGATTTCATTCAGACAATTTACATTAGCCACATCATTTATGGCGTTGTTGTCGGCGCAAATGCCTGTGTTTGCGGTAGATTATTACCAGGAGCAGTTACAAAACGAACAATTGCTAAAACGCCAGCTTGACCTGCAAAAAAAGATGGAGCAAGACCGCTATGTCAGGCAAGTGGGTGATAAGGCTTTGAGTGGTTTTGCCAATGTAACCACATCACCGCTAGAAATTCCCAAAAATATCATCAACGTTTACAACTACCCAGAAAACTACGAGGAAGGCAATATCGTGTATGGTGTCGTTGGTGGTATTGTTAGCGGTTCGGTACATGCAATTGGTAGAGTGTTAACAGGGGTTACCGATTTGGTTACAGCACCGCTTCCTACTAAGCCGGTCATTTACCCCAAATATGTGTGGGATGATTTTGATAAAACTAACTCTTATGGGCAAATTTTTCGGTTGGTTGACAACCCTAAAATAGAACCTTATGTTGCCCCGCCACCACGCCCAGTAGCCGTTGTCCAGCCCATTGATGACCAAACTGAGCAGTATTCCCAGCAGACTAACCAAAATCTGGACACTATGTTCAGGCAGGAAATGCAGAAATAGTTGTATTGATTTTACACAATTTTATCTCTACAGGCGGACTGCACTCAGTGCTTCCGCCTTTGCTTTGAATGGCTTGCCGTCGTTTGTTCAATTTCCCCTGTTGCCACTTCGCAAAACCACCTTTTAAGATCATCTTCGGTTACTGAGATGTGTCTAGCAGATGACGGGCTGCTATCGTCATTCGCTTGAAAACCAGCTAAAACACCCCCATGTTGGTAGTAATACAAAACTACTCTTTGAGAGGTAAACCATGCGAATGGACAAATTGACCAGCAAATTTCAGGCGGCGTTAGCCGATGCCCAAAGCTTGGCACTAGGTAAAGACCACCAATTTATCGAGCCAGTGCACCTGATGCTGGCCTTGCTAGATCAGGAAGGTGGCAGCATTAAGCCTCTGCTGTCGCAAATCGGTATCAACGTTCCCGTTTTCCGCAGTGAATTGACCAAGGAATTGGCGCGACTTGCGACAGTGGCAGGTTCGGGTGGCGATGTGCAGATTTCCAATGGTTTGGGGAGATTGCTTAACCTGACCGATAAGCTGGCACAAAAGCGCAATGACCAGTTCATTTCCAGCGAATTGTTTCTGTTAGCTGCACTGGAAGAGAAAGGTGCGCTGCAAGATTTACTCAAAAAACACGGCATCAGCAAGCAAACCGTGGAGCAAGTCATTGATGCCATGCGTGGCGGTCAAGCAGTGGATGACCCTAATGCCGAAGACCAACGGCAAGCATTAAAAAAATACACTATCGATTTAACTGAGCGTGCGGAAGCGGGCAAGCTAGATCCTGTCATTGGCAGGGATGACGAAATACGTCGGACTATTCAGGTATTGCAACGCCGCACCAAAAATAATCCCGTGTTAATCGGCGAACCCGGCGTAGGTAAAACCGCCATCGTTGAAGGTCTCGCGCAACGTATCGTTAACGGTGAAGTGCCGGAAGGCATGAAACATAAAAAAGTGTTAGCGTTGGATATGGCGGCATTGATTGCTGGGGCTAAATTTCGTGGCGAGTTTGAGGAGCGGCTTAAAGCGGTGCTGAATGATCTCGCCAAACAGGAAGGCCAAGTTATCTTGTTTATCGACGAGCTGCATACTATGGTTGGCGCGGGTAAGGCTGAAGGTGCAATGGATGCTGGCAATATGTTGAAACCGGCCCTCGCACGGGGAGAACTGCATTGTGTGGGCGCGACAACGTTGGATGAATACCGCAAATACGTCGAAAAAGATGCCGCCTTGGAACGTCGTTTCCAAAAGGTTTTGGTCGATCAACCTAGTGTCGAAGATACCATCGCCATCCTGCGTGGATTAAAGGAAAAATACGAAGTGCATCATGGCGTGGACATTACCGACCCTGCGATTGTGGCGGCAGCAACTTTATCCTACCGTTATATAGCCGACCGACAATTGCCCGACAAAGCGATTGATTTGATCGACGAAGCAGCCAGCCGTATCCGTATGGAAATGGATTCTAAACCGGAGGAAATGGATAAGCTCTATCGGCGTTTGATTCAGTTGAAGATCGAACAGGTCGCGCTGAAAAAAGAAACCGATGCGGCCTCTAAGAAACGCCTAGTTATGTTGGAAGAAGATATAGCCGAGTTGGAAAAAGAATATTCCGATCTGGAAGAAATTTGGAAGTCCGAAAAAGCCTCCTTGCAGGGTTCAGCATCCATCAAGGAAAAGCTTGAACATGCCAGGACTGAGCTGGAAGCCGCCAGCCGTACGAATGACTTGGCGCGTATGTCAGAATTGCAGTACGGTATTATTCCCGCCCTGGAAAAGCAGTTACAAACGGCTGTGCCTGCCGAACACCAAAAGATGACCTTATTGCGGAATAAGGTTACGGAAGAAGAAATTGCCGAGGTTGTCTCAAAATGGACAGGTATTCCGGTAAGCAAAATGCTGGAAGGCGAGCGGGAAAAACTGTTGCACATGGAAGAGGCGCTGAGTAAACGGGTCGTAGGTCAGGAAGAAGCGTTGAAAGCGGTCAGTAACGCCATTCGTCGCTCAAGGGCTGGCTTATCAGACCCCAATCGACCTAATGGTTCTTTCCTGTTTTTGGGGCCTACGGGTGTCGGTAAAACTGAGTTATGCAAAACCTTGGCGGAGTTCCTGTTCGATACGCCCGATGCGATGGTGCGTATCGATATGTCCGAATTTATGGAAAAGCATTCGGTCGCCCGCTTGATTGGCGCACCGCCGGGTTATGTCGGTTACGAAGAAGGCGGCTACTTGACCGAACTGGTTCGGCGCAAGCCTTATTCCGTGATCCTCATGGACGAGATTGAAAAAGCGCATCCCGATGTCTTCAACATCTTGTTGCAGGTGTTGGATGATGGTCGCTTGACGGATGGGCAAGGTCGCACGGTGGATTTCAGGAACACCGTCATCGTGATGACTTCAAATCTTGGATCTGACATCATTCAGGAAATGGCGGGAGAGGAAAATTACGCAGCAATGAAAGCGGCGGTGATGGAAATTGTTGGCACGCGTTTCCGTCCTGAGTTCATTAACCGGATAGATGAGGCGGTCGTGTTTCATCCACTGGGTCGGGCGCAGATTCGGACGATTTCGAAGATTCAGATCGAACATTTACATAAACGCTTGCAAGACCGCGAGATAGGCTTTGAAATTTCCGATGAAGCCTTAGATTTGTTGGGTGAAGCGGGTTTTGACCCAGTTTACGGGGCAAGGCCCATGAAACGTGCAATACAGCAACAACTGGAAAACCCATTGGCGCAGGAAATTCTTGCAGGAAACTTCCAAGCGGGGGATGTCATCAAAGTGACTGTTGAAAATAATGCGTTGAAGTTTGTTAAAAACTAAATTATGAAAAACTGGACAGGGGCTTTGTCCCTGTCCAGTTTTTTTGTGTAAGTCAATTAGCAAATTAAATGGGTTCGATTCGTTCTAACAAATGATAGCCCACTTCACCCGCCGTTTTGCCTTGTAACAACTGCCAATTCTCTGGTAGCTCATCAAGAAATTTCATTTTTCTTTCTACTTCCACATAAATCTTCGCCTGTTGGCTTAACCAGTTTTTATTTTCCAGCCATTGGCAGGTCTGTGTTGCCAAATTTAGGCCAAATGGCGGGTCGAGGAAAACTATGTCGAAGGGTTCGGCATCGGTTGCAAGATAGCGGAAGACATCGCTTTGGATGATTTTTATTTGTGTCGCAGCCAGCTTGACGGCATTTTCTTTTAAGGCGCGGCAGACTTCGGGATTGTTTTCGACCTGGACAACCGTTTTTGCACCGCGCGAGGCGGCTTCAAACCCCAATGCGCCGCTACCAGCGTATAAATCCAGGCAGCGGCTGCCGGGGATGTCGTATTGTAGCCAGTTGAACAGGGTTTCCCGGACTCTGGCGGGAGTTGGCCTGAGTCCGGGCGCATCGTAAAAACTAATCTGACGACTGCGCCATTCGCCACCGATGATCCTGAGCTTATTTTGCAACGGCAGTTGTGGTGTTGCCCACGGTAATGGTTTGCAATAGCTCTGTATTCACTCGGCGTTTGAAGGCATCGGTGATAGTGGTGATAGTAGTCTCTTCTACTTTTTGCCGGAAAGTGTCCAGGTAATCTAGCGGCAAATCATAAAAACCGATCATGGCGACATAAGTGGCGAGCTTTTTGTTGGTGTCAAAACGCATAGGGAAGCCGCCGATAATATTTTTCTTGGCAGCATCCAGTTCCGCTTGCGTTGGGCCTTTGCTGATAAAGTCCTTCAAAGTTGCGTTAAGGACTTCAACCGCTTGTTTGGTTTGGTCGTTACGGGTTTGCAGGCTGACCGTAAAAGGGCCTGGTTTTAACATGGGCGCAAAGGAACTTGAGGCACTGTATGCTAGGCCGCGTTTTTCGCGCACTTCACTAAACAGCTTGGATACCAAGCCGCTGCCACCCAGGATGTGGTTGCCCACGTATAGATTGTAGTAATCGGGATCTTTACGGTAGCTGCCAGGAAGACCAACCAGGACATGCGTTTGAGTGGAAGGAAACTCAATATGCTGTTCGCTGGCCTGGGTCGGCATCGTTACATCGGGTAGCGGTTCCGGTTTTTGTCCAGTAGGCAAGCCAGTTAAGAGCTTTTCAGCCGTTTGTTCTGCTTGTTGTTTGGATAAATTGCCGACGATAACGACGATAGCATTGCTAGCCACATAATATTTTTTGTAGAACTGGGCGAGATCGGATGCTTTAAGGTTGTTGACCGTTGCCATCACGCCAGAATCGGGGTGTGCATAGGGGTGAGTACCGTATAGTTTGTCAGAAAAAGCCAAGCTGGCGATTTCGGCAGGAGATTCTTCCCGTTGTTTAATGGCGGAAAGATTGCGGTTTTTTTCCCGTAAAAAATCGGCTTTTTTAAACAATGGCTTAGTTAGGATGACATGCATGGTCTCCAATGCTTTGTCGAATAAAGCAGGTTCTGTAAGCGTACGTAAGGAAAGGGAAGCCGTATCGCTGGAAACACCTGTGCCAAAATTGGCACCAACACTTTCAAAACGCAGGGCAATTTGGTCAGCGTTCCACTGTCCCGCTCCAGTATCCAGCAAACCGGAAGTCAGTGCGGACAGGCCAAATTGTTGTCCATCCCGTGCGCTTCCGGCATCGAAAACAACTTGTATGTCTGCCATCGGTAATGCATCAGCTTGGACGAAGTAAACGCGGCTGCCTTGTGATGTTTGCCAATGCTCGATTTTTGCGGTGGCAAAGCTAGTTTGGCTAACAATAAGTAGGATAAAACCGATTAATTTAAAATTCATTATGCCCCTCCTTTTTTGGCGGTAGTCGTCTTATTGATGGCTTGCGGCTCCAGATAAGCGATATTCAGATGATCTTCTATCAGATATTTAATAGCGACTTCTTGCACTTGTGCAGCAGTCACTTGGTTGACTTTGCCGACATATTCATCGGCTTTTTGCCAGCCTAATCCGACGGTTTCTAGCATACCGAGCTGCATGGCTTGATAGAAGTTGGAATCCCGCTCGTAAACTGCACTGGCTAAGACTTGCGCTTTAATGCGGCTTAATTCTTCCTCACTAATTAGGCTATTTTGCAGTTTGGCGACTTCCGCTTTTAAAGCGGTTTCCATTTGCAGTAAAGTTTTACCTTCTGCAGGCGTGGCTTCCAGTTCAAATAAGTCGGGTAATCGTGAAGCTAGCCCATAACCTGCACCAGCGGCTACCGCAATCTGCTTGCCGCGTACCAAACCTGAACTTAGGCGAGCACTGCTGCCGCCGTCGAGTACACCTGCCAAAACTTCTAGCGCGTAGGCTTCCCATTCCTTTTCGGCGGTTTTCAATACGGGAACTTTGTAACCCATGACGATGGAGGGCAGTTTTGCCGGGACTTTCACCGTTATCCTGCGTATGCCTAATTGTTCGATTTCAGTTTGCGGTTTCAGTGGCTTGATTTCACTGGTTTTGAGTGGGGCAAAATATTTTTCCGACAGCGCAAAAACATCCTCAGCCTTGACATCACCGACAACTACCAAGGTGGCATTATTGGGTGCGTACCAGCGTTGATACCATTCCTGCAAGTCGGGAACGGTATAGTTGGCTATGTCGGCAGGCCAGCCGATGACGGGGTGCTTGTAAGGGCTGTTACTATAAGCCATCGCATTAAAATGTTCCTGCATTTTGCCCTGGGGATTATCCTCAGTCCGCATCCGCCGTTCTTCGGTGACGACCTGGAGTTCTTTTTTCAATTCCTCCGGCAATAAATGCAGGTTACGCATCCGGTCTGCTTCCAATTCCATACTGACTTCCAGCTTATCAGCAGCCATGGTTTGGAAATAAGCAGTATAGTCTTGTCCGGTAAAGGCATTTTCATCGCCACCATTTTCGGCAATAATTCGGGAAAATTCACCGACGGCATGTTTATCCGTACCTTTGAACATCATGTGTTCCAGCATGTGCGAAATGCCGGTAATTCCGCCTGGCTCATAGCTTGAGCCGACTTTATACCAGACTTGAGATACCACGACAGGTGAGCGATGGTCTTCTTTGACCAGTACCTTCAAACCGTTAGCCAAGACGTGTTCAGTGACTTTGGGTTCAGCATTAGCAGACAATATTGGCAAACATAACATTGCCGCACAAAGTAATCTTGCGTTCATAACTCCCTCGTTGTTATTGATGTTAGCGCTTCGGACTGTTTGAATAATCATTGGTTCACTGTATTCTATAGGATATTCGAATTGTGAGGACTGAATAAATAATGGTAACCCAAGCCGCTGTTGCCCCTTCATCCTGGAAAAGCTACCTGGAACTGTGTAAGCCTAACGTTGTTGCGGAAATGCTGTTTACTGCAATCGTGGGTATGTTGCTAGCTGTGCCTGGAATACCACCTTTGGATAAGGTTGGTTATGGCATTGTCGGGATTGGCTTGGCAGCGGCATCCGCGGCAGCTATCAATCATCTGATTGACCAAAAAATCGATGGCATCCTTAATCCGCATCGGCCTTTACCCCAGCACTATCTAAAATCATCAGATGTTATTGCTTTTGCTGCGGTATTGGGCGTAACTTCCATGCTGGTCTTGATATTGAACGTCAATATGCTAACCGCCATCCTCACTTTTGTGTCCTTATTCGGTTATGCCATTATTTATACACTTTGGCTTAAACGGGCAACGCCCCAGAATATTGTTATAGGTGGTGCGTTTGGTGCAACGCCACCGTTGCTGGGTTGGTGTGCAATTACGGGTCAAGTGCATCCCTATGCGTTGCTGCTCGTGTTAATCATATTTATTTGGACACCGCCGCATTTTTGGCCGTTGGCTATTGCACGGCAAGAAAAATATGCGTTGGTTAATATTCCCATGCTACCCGTTACACATGGTGCGGAATTTACTCGTTTGCAGATATTGCTTTACGCCGTATTGTTGCTTGTTGTCACCTTATTGCCGTATTTGACGGGGATGAGCGGATTGATTTATTTGGTTTCTGCATTGCTGTTAGGGTTGGGTTTTATCTACTTTGCCGTGTTGATGATGCGAAATAAAGATGCCAAAACCGCCATGCTTACGTTTTGGTTTTCGATTATCTACATAACGGTATTGTTTGCTGCGCTGTTAATTGACCATTATGTCAAACTGACTTTATGACCTTCTCACACCACCTGCAAACGTCCCATCCTGAACATCCTTTTGCAGAAACGATA
>JABFSV010000298.1 GCA_013140405.1 Methyloglobulus sp.
TAATGCGCCGTGGATTGCCTCAAAATTTTGTAGTTTTTTAGAGAAAAGCAAAAAGTTGTTTTTACCACCATACTAAAAAGGAGACGTTATGACTACTAAAACGATTGATCCAGAATGGGTGCTGCAAGCGGTCGATGCAGTGCAACCCATTATCGAACAGGCCTCCGACAAACTGTGGCAATTGGCCGAGGTTTCGCTGGAAGAGATCAAATCCGCCGAATACCTGTTGGCGTTGCTGCAAGAGCAAGGTTTTACCATTGTCAGTACCTGCACTGCGGGCATTCCCACCGCGTTTGTGGCGGAATGGGGGTCGGGTGAACCAAAACTTGGGATTTTGTTGGAATACGATGCGCTTCCCGGCTTGGGAAATGAGGCGGTAAGCTGCAAGCAACCGCGTAAAGACGGTACGACCAGCGGTCACGGTTGCGGTCATAACCTAATCGGTTCGGCGGCGTTGGGTTCGGCACTGACGCTGAAACAAACGATGACGGATCATAACATCAGCGGAACGCTACGGGTGTATGGCTGCGCTTCCGAAGAAAACGAAGGCTCAAAGGTTTACATGGCGCGGGAGGGGTTATTCCAGGACTTGGATGCCGTCCTGCACTGCCACCCCATTGATAATGCGATTGTTGGCAATCTTCGCACCGCCGCTAACAACAGCATGAGAGTCGAATTTATGGGTACCACCGCCCATGCCGGCGTCTCGCCCTGGTTGGGGCGTAGTGCCGTCCATGCAGCGGAATTGTTTGCCCACAGTGTCAACTTGATGCGGGAACATGTGGAGCCTACGGCGCGTCTGCATTACGTCTATGAAAGCGCGGGACTCGCTCCCAACGTCGTTCCGGATTATGCCAAGATGTGGCTAACTGTCCGTGATGTTGATCGTACCCGTGTCAATGCAACCACGGAGTGGCTGCGGCAAGCGGCTGAAGGCGCGGCGATGGCGACCCAAACCAAGTGCAATTTCATCCTCTTCTTCGGCGTACATGACTTACTCCCAAACACGCCTTTGGCACAGCGGATGCAAACCCATCTGGAACAGGTAGGCGTACCGGAATGGACAGATGACGAACAGTCCTTTGCCCGTGAATTACAAAAAAACTTTGGAATAGAGCCGAAAGGCATGGCAACCAAAGTTGTTCCCTTACAAAACGAACCGTCTTTAGGCGGCGGCACCGATGTCGGCGATATTAGCTGGAATGTCCCTACGATGGGGATAGCGATGCCCTCCATCCCTTTAGGCATCAGCCTGCATACCTGGGCGGCAACAGCCACGCATGGCATGAGCATTGGTAAAAAAGCCGCTGTCGCCATGGCAAAAATCATGACGGCTACGGGGTTGGACATTCTCACCGATAGTGACTTGCGGCAAGCGGCCAAAGCCGATTTTGAGCGGCGCACCGCAGGAAAACCCTACGTTTCACCTTTGCCGGATGATCGCTTACAACCTTTCGGAATGCCGGAATGGATGACGGAAGATGCTTGCCGTGAAATGTTTAGCGGGGTAAAGTCCGACAATTAATACCTATTTTGGTAATGGCTTAAAGGAGTGACAAACCTAGGTTTATCACTCCACATTATCAAGTTACAGGTTTAACCCACTACCCCTATTTTATATGATAAATAAGCAGATTCCGGTTACAGTGATTGGCGGCTATCTTGGTGCTGGCAAGACGACCTTGCTCAATCACATTTTACGGAATAATAAGGGTATCCGGTTTGCAGTCCTGGTCAACGATTTTGGCAATATCAACATTGATATTGATCTAATCGAAAGTCAGGACGGCGACACAATCAACCTTGCCAATGGCTGTATTTGTTGTTCACTCGCTGGCGGATTTGGAACGGCGATGATTTCGATTCGTGATAGGGCAGTGTTACCGGATAGAGTCCTTATCGAAGCGAGCGGTGTTTCTGACCCTTTTAAAATAGCGCAATACGCCCATTTACCTGGATTTCTGCTGGATAGCGTTATCGTGCTTGCCGATGCGGAATTGATCCAGAAACAGGCGGCTGATAAATATGTAGGAAGGCAAGTCATACAGCAGTTAAAAAGCGCTGATTTTCTGTTGCTCAATAAGGTCGATCTGGTGTTGGATGAAAGACGCACACAGGTTGGGAATTGGCTGCATGATCTGGTTCCCGATATCCGAATCCTGGAAGTGAACCAGGGAAAGGTTCCTGTGGATATGTTGTTCGGGGAAGAATTGCCGGAAGATTTAGCAAATCCTGAGACACTAGAGGACTTGGTTGATGACAAACAAAGCGAAAAGCATGAACACCACCACGATCATGACTATGTGACTTGGAGCTATATCGGCTCAAGTCCGCTGGATGGTGCGAAATTCCGCGCACTGATCGCCGGACTGGATGCGAAGGTGTTGCGCGGCAAAGGATTTTTATACTTAGCCGAAGACCCTTCGGTGCAATTCGTCTTCCAGTTGGTCGGTAAACGCTGGAGTGTGGAACGAGGGGAAGCATGGAAAGACCGCGAACCGAAAACGCAGTTTGTTCTCATTGGCTTGGCGGGAAGTCTCGATGGTGCGGCATTGGATGAGAACCTGAAAAATATGATATTGACATGAAAGCGTATTGCTGGTGTCAACTTATATAAATTTTCATGCTGTAATGGGATAGAACACCCGTGGCACTGATTGGTCGGATTTAAGCGGATTTTATTTTGGTAGACGGCGAAATCCGTAACTTGATTGATAGGGTGGAGTGACAAACCTAGGTTTGTCACTCCACAATACACGCGACTTACTGGTATGAAGCCGACAAGTCCATAAAAATACCCACTATCTTTATTTTTTATCAGTGCTTATCAGTGCTTATCAGTGCTTATCAGTCATATCCGTATCATCTATGTTTTTTTAGTCTAAAACGGAGTAGTTACCTTAATAACCTAGACCAACCTTTATTTGGAGAGCATTGAACATGGCAAACGAAATCACGATATTCCAAGCAAAAAAGATCGTTACAATGAACCCTTCAAATCCGGAAGGTACCCATGTTGCAGTACGCGAAGACAAGATTCTCGGAGTCGGTACGCTCGACGAAGTGAAGGGCTGGGGCGAGTACACGCTAGACGACACATTCAAGGACAAAGTGCTGATTCCGGGTTTGGTCGAGGCCCACTCTCACGCCACGGAGGGCTCGATGTGGGCCGACCCCTATGTCGGCTACTTCGACAGGACCGACCCGCATGGAAAGATCTGGCCCGGATGTCAGTCGCTTGAAGCCGTGGTTGCGCGGATCAAGGAGATCGAGGCGGAGGTCGCCGATCCAAATTCCTTGCTAATGGTGTGGGGGATGGATCCCATCTATTTCCCCGGCGTGCGGTTGACGGCCGATCATCTCGATACGGTTTCGACGACGCGACCGATTTTCGTGCTCCATGCCAACGGCCATGTGGCGACCGTGAACAGCGCGTGCCTGCGAGCCTATGGCATTTCGCGCGATAGCGCGGTTGTTGGCGTGCTGCGGGGTTCTGATGGTGAGCCGAATGGAGAACTTTCGGAGCTCGTCGCCATGTTCCAGGTCACGGAGGCACTCAAGCGCCTACAGGCGGCGATGGCCGCAGAGCAGGCTCTCCGTGACTATGGACGTATAGCAAACCTTACGGGTTGCACGACCGTCACTGAGTTGGGGACGGCACCCATGCACGACCCGACGGCGACCGAGATGTTCCGGCGCGTGGTTAACGATCCGGCCTTTCAGGCCCGGTTGGTCGTGTACTACGGTTCGAGCTTCGGTGGGCCGCAGGACGCTGAAGGGATCGTGGATGCTATGCAGAAGCTCAAGGCCGAGGACACCGACAAATTCCGCACCGGCGGCATCAAGACATACCTGGACGGATCGATTCAGGGCTTGTCAGCGTGCGTCGGTTGGCCCGGCTACTACAAGGCGGAAGGTACAGGGATTTGGAATGAGGCCCCCGAACAGTTCGCGGCCAAGCTGGCGGTGTATCACCGCGCGGGCATCAACGTGCACACCCACTGCAACGGGGACGAGGCCGTGCAGGTGTTCATCGAGAAGGTCGAGGATGTGCTGCGCGACTGTGCCTGGCTCGATCATCGCCATACGGTGCAGCACTGCGCGCTGACCACCGCAGCACAGTACCGGAAGATGGCCAAGCTCGGTATATGCGCCAATCTGTTCATCAATCACGTGTGGTACTGGTCTGACCAGCACTACGAGATCACGGTCGGGCCAGAACGCGCGAAAAGGATGAATAGCTGCGCCACCGCCAAGCGTGAAGGTGTGTCGTACTCCTTCCACAGCGATGCGGCGATTACGCCGCTCGGTCAACTGCACACGATGTGGTGCGCCGTCAACCGCGTCACACCCAAGGGGCGGGTGGTCGGCGAAACCGAACGGATCAGTGCCTATGACGCGTTGTACGCCGCAACGGTGGGCGCTGCGTACCAACTCCATATGGACCACGAAATCGGCACGATAGAATGCGGCAAATTCGCCGACTTTGCCGTGCTGGATGAGTCGCCGCTCGATGTGGACCCGATGAAAATCAAGGATATTCCGGTTTGGGGTACAGTGGTGGGCGGCGTGAAATACCAAGCGGTGCAGGGGTAAGGATGGGGTCGAATAGCTCACTCAAAGAGGATAGGCCCGCGACGCAAGAGCGGCGGTTGGAAATATATGCTGCAATCCTGCTTTCCATCGCGGCACTTGGCAGTTCTTGGAGCGGATATCAGTCGGCACGTTGGAGTGGCGTACAATCAACCAAGTACAGCCAGGCCAACGCCATGCGCGTCGAATCGAACCGGGTTTCCACCGCCGCTGGTCAACTCCAAGGCATCGACGTACAACTGTTTACCCACTGGCTCAATGCCTACGCTGTAGACAATCAGAAGCTGGAACAATTTTACCGCAAGCGATTTCGGGCGGAGTTTTTGCCAGCATTCGAGACATGGCTGAACAGTGACCCTATGAATAATCCTAAAGCCGCCCCCAGTCCATTTGGATTACCTGAGTACAGACTGATTTTGAACGAACAGGCTACCCAAGCCGAGGCAGAAGCGGCGCGAATTTTCAAGGAAGGCCAGGCCGCGAACCAACAGAGCGACGACTATGTGCTGAATACGGTCGCCCTGTCTATGGTGATGTTCCTGGTCAGTATTGCCGGGACATCCCGCTCAATCGCTGCGCGTACTGGACTCCTGATTGTCGCCGTCCTAATAACCGTGACGGGAGTTTACCATCTTGCAACGTTCCCCATTATTTAGCGAGGCAGGCACTTGGAGATAAAAGCATTCCTACTGCTCCCGGCTTATTTCGACTATATCGCCACTTTTCTCTGGGCTATCAGCGGATCGCTGTTGGGCGCACGTAGGGGTTATGCCGTACTCGGCATTCTGACCGTGGCAATCGTATCCTCTGCGGGTGGTGGCCTGTTGCGGGATGGTCTCTTCCTTCAGGATGGCCCGCCAGTGTTACTTCGTTCGCCGACTTATCTGTCCATCATCGCTGCATCCGTACTGGCCGTTGTGTTATTCGGTCAACGAATTCAACGTATGCGCCATCTCCATTACGCCGTCAGCCTGGTCGATGCGATAGGCTTGGGTGCTTATGCGGTGGTGGGTATGAACCGTGCGTTGGCGGCGGGACTCAGCCTACCCGGTGTGATTGTAGTCGGCATGGTGAATGCCGTTGGCGGTGGTATCCTCCGCGATGTGCTTATACGGCAAGAACCCAGCATGTTCCAGCCAGGAACCCTCGATGAATCGCTCGCGTTAATAGGTTGCGTCCTCTTCGTGATGCTGATCCGTTTGCTGTCTTTTGAACAGTATCATGCTGCTTGGATCACTATTGTAGTAGTTTTCGCTATCCGAATGATCGCAATACGTTATCAGATCCGTTCAAGGCCTTTGCGAGGCTTCGAGAAGTACTGGGATAAGCCGGATAAGGAATAAAAAGAGAATCTATGCCATCGCTTGTAGCCATCGGTTAAAGACGCTTTGTATCCAGTGCCAAGATCAAGGTTTGCGAGACTGGAGGAGAGCAGGTAATACAAATTCAGAAAATACAATGACCACAACCAGGAGACTTTTTATGAATAAAAATAGCCAAATGATCACAGTATTCACTGCGAAAAAAATCATCACGATGAACGACAGCCAGCCCACCGCGACGGCGGTGGCAGTGCGCGATGGCAAGATTTTGTCGGTCGGCTCGCTTGAGGATCTCAAGCCTTGGCTAGATGCACATCCCCACGAAATTGACCGCACCTTTGACGGCAAGATTGTCATGCCCGGTTTTATTGACCCGCATCTGCATCCCTCATTGGGGGCGGCGACGCTCAATACCGACATCATCAATGCTTTCGAGTGGAAACTGCCCGAGAAAACCTACGCCGCAGTACGCGGCAAAGACGCTTATCTGGCGCGTCTTGCACAGGGCGTGGCGGAAATGGAGGGCGAACCTGACGATGTCTATATCACTTGGGGTCACCATTTCATGTTCCACGGGGAGATCGTCCGTGCAGACCTCGACAAAATTTCATCCACCCGCCCGATCATTGTTTGGACCAAGTCGGCACATGAGATGATCCTGAATACAGCGGCTCTCAACCACTTCAACCTCACAGCGGAGGAAGCGGGCAGCAACCCTGCGATCAACTATGCTGAGGGCCGCTATTGGGAAGCCGGATATGTTGGTGTCGCCATCCCGAAGATATCGCCCTTTCTCTTTGACACTAAGCGGTATCTGGCGGGGATAGGCATAGTCGGCAAACTTATCCATGCTGGCGGCATTACTTCTGTGGTGGAATTGTCTTATGGCGCCGCCAATCCTGCGCTGGAAATCATGGGGCCAAAGACACTGCTGGACACCGACGACACGCCGTTCCGTACCTACTTTATACCCGATGTGCAAACGGCATCCCTGCAAAACGGATTCGACAAGGCTTTGGAGTGGATCAAGTCCCTACCTGAGACAGGTACGCACCGCTTGCGCTTCCTCAACAGCGTCAAACTGTTTGCCGATGGTGCCTTCTTCTCTCAGTACATGCAATTGAAGGTAGGCTATATTGACGGGCATCACGGCGAATGGATGACACCCCCGGAAACCTTTGAAAAGCTGGCGCTGGTTTACTGGAAAGCGGGCTATAAGATTCACGTTCACACCAACGGCGATCTTGGTTTGGACTTGGTGCTGGATACCCTGCAAAAACTGCAAAACGAACGCCCACGCTTTGACCATCGCTTCACCATTGAACACATGGGCTATTGTTCACCCGATCAGGTCCGAAAAATAGGTCGATTGGGTGCGATCATTTCGGCCAATCCGTATTATCTGTACGAGTGTGGCAAAAACTTCGGACAGGTTGGCCTGGGCGTAGACCGTGCCTCTTCCATTGCCCGTTTGGGCAGCGTGGAACGCGAGCGCATTCCGATGGCCTTCCATTCGGACTGCCCGATGGCTGCTGCGGAACCTTTGCTGTTGGTCTGGGTGGCCGTTAACCGTATTAGCAGTGATGGTGATGTGCTGTGTCCTGAAGAGTGCGTTTCCCTGCATCAAGCTCTGCGCTCCATTACGATTGACGCGGCTTTCATATTGGGTGTCGAGTCAGAAAGTGGCAGCATAGTTTCCGGCAAGACCGCCGACTTTACCGTGCTGGAGCAAGATCCTTACGAGGTTGCACCGGAGAAAATTAAGGATATTCCGATTTGGGGTACGGTGTTCGAGGGTAAACCATTCCCGATCAAATCGATCTGATTGGCTATCGATGACTTATGCCTTGGTTCTGAAATGGGTAAGCAAGGAGTGTTGCAATATGGATAACGTTTGAAGCTTCCACATGTTATTCATACTTTTCACGAAACTGACGATAATTTAAAAAATTGAACTGCTATTAAAAATAGGCTGGACAGGGTTAAAATCCTGTTGAAGAGGGAGCTTCATCATTAAGCTGTTTAACTTTTATTTCAATGATGCGAGACTAAAAAATGATAAAAATAAACCAAACAATTCAAAGCATTTTGATTTTTTTATTGTCGGCGTTTGCCTTTGTGGTGTTCGCGGAGGACAGACCAACGGAATTAGCCTTGCAGCATCCCCAAAGCAAGTTAAGTACCATGCCAATAAGCCAGATATTTACTTACTTTTTCGTGATGTTGGGCCCGATTAAAATACTTGCCCCCTTCGTGAAAATGTCGCACGGATTGGATGCTACCGCCGCAAGAATACTTGCCGTAAAAGGCTTCTTTTTCGCCTGCCTCGCCGGTGTTGCGGCAGCCACTCTCGGGCAGAATACCTTGGCAAAGTGGGGTGTGGGGCTGCCAGCTTTGCTCATAGCGGCTGGCTTGGTTTTGTTGCTTGTCGCCTTGAGGTCTGTTCTGTCGCAGTATGAGCAGTCCCCCCGTATCCCGTCTGGAGATAATCCGCAACCCTCCAAGATGCTTGCCCTCTCGCCGTTAGCGTTTCCTATCATCATTACGCCCTACGGTATTGCTGCTTTTATTCTGATCAATGCCGCAGTTCCGGCTGAGCAAAATATTGAGATCTATAAGGTCTTTTTGGAAGTAATGGTGTTGAATCTTGTCGCTATGCTGTTTGCAAGGCCGATCATAAACTATTTATCGACAGTATTGACCATCCTAGGTGCAGTCTTGGGCGTTCTCCAAGTTGCGTTGGCTGTGCAAATGATATTGTTGGCGTTCCGTATGATGGGAGTTCTTCCTTAGCCGAAAGACTACTCACTCATGAAGTATTGATAAGAAGTCGTTTATCTATCTGTAAACATTAATCGAGAGGAAAACCATGAAGGAAACACTCAAGACCATTTTGAATTACGTGCTGATAGGGGTGATAGGTTTCCTGCCTGTTGCGCTCGTGTTCCAGATTATTGTCTATGTCGAACGGGTGTTAAAAGACTTTGTCTTGCTAGTACACGGTAGATACGAGAATCCATTGGTGACTATTGCCTTATTTGCAGCTGCTATCACTTTATTGGCGTATTTCGGTCGGCAACTCAAGCATGACAAGGCGCATCTGTTGTATTACTTGGAAGCCTTGATCCAACGGATTCCTTTCATCGGCAGCATTTATCGAGTCACCCGCAAACTATTGAGCTTATTCCTAACTGACGAAGAATCTCAAGTGCGTGAAATCGTCTATGTCGAATATCCAAAAGACGGCATGTGGGTTCCCGCTTATGTCACTAACCGGGTGGGCGATTGTTACATCTTGTACATTCCGACCTCGCCCAACCCCACTTCCGGTTTCACCGTCATGGTGCATAAATCCAAGGTCAAGCTGTCAAACATGAATATCGAAGAGGTGTCGAGCTTCGTGATTAGCGTCGGCGTTGATTTTGCCAAACCGGAAGATGTGAAAATCCTATACAAATGATTTTAGGAATGATGAAGGAATCAGGTATATTTTTTTCACGTAATCCAACGTTCGACAAGTTCAGCATTTATGCCCTTCGGGTACGAACGGATGCAGCATTTATTTTGATGTAAAGCGATAACTAAAACAAACGAGGAGAATAAAATGAATGAGCGTACGGCTTCTTTTGATTGCAATTGCCATACAACAGAACAGCCCAGCTCGGTGCGGCGTAATTTTATTCTGTCCAGCGCATTGTTGGGGGCTGGGGTATTGGCCGGTTGCAGTTCAGGCAATGTTGCCAGTAAATCGGTAGAAGATAGCAATAAAACCGCAATCCGAAATACGGCGCTCACCAAAGAACGCCGCGACGCACTTTCTCCGGACGACCTGATAAAGGTCGCCAAAGAGGGCAACGAACGCTTCCGCAAAGGCGAGCAGCAACCTCGCGATTTCCTGGCCGAACAACAAACCAGCGCACATGGCCAGCACCCAGCCGCCGTGTTGTTAACCTGCATCGACTCGCGCGCGCCGGCGGAAATATTGCTCGATCTCGGCATCGGCGATGTCTTCAATAGCCGGGTTGCGGGTAACATCATCAATGAAGACATACTCGGCAGCATGGAATTTGCTTGCGAATTGTCGGGCGCGAAACTCGTCGTGGTGATGGGGCATACGGCCTGTGGTGCAATCAAAGGCGCGATCAACAATGCTGTGTTAGGTAATTTAACCGGCTTGCTCGCCAAAATTAAGCCCGCCGTCGATGCGACCGTTTACGAAGGCGAACGCACCGCAAACAACTACGACTTTGTTAATACGGTAGCACGCACTAATATCGAATTCGCCATCCGGGACATCCGCACCC
>JABFSV010000205.1 GCA_013140405.1 Methyloglobulus sp.
GCGCAAACAAGCCGATGGACTTCAAGTCTACGCCTTCGGTACGCAACCACGCCGGAACAAGACTTATAAGGATGTAAAGCGGCAAACCGGAACTAAAGCCCGTGAATATACAAATCAGCATACGCCGATTAAGCAGCGCTTCGCTGATACTCGTTTTATCGGTCATCGAATGCCTCTTAAGGATGGGAAACGCACAAATCTACACAGCAAAAAAGATGGGCCGTATCGACGGGGATACTTTATATAAGAAATCGTCTGGGTGGATCATGGAGGGGGAAATGCTGATTTAATCAGCATTTCCCAAGATAAAGGCAAGGTCAAAACCAATCAGATTGATCTCGACCTTATCTCAAAACAGCCTTAAGGCTGTGTCGCGCCAAACAAAGCTATCAACCATTAATTAGATAATGGACAAAGATGCTACCCGCATAACCTGCAGCAATAGCAGGAGTCCATTTCAAATGGCTGAAAAAAGTATATTTATGGTCAGATTGACCCATTAAGGCAACCCCTGCGGCTGAACCGACCGACAATAGCGATCCACCAACCCCAGCAGTCAAAGTCACCAATAACCATTGGTATAAGTCCATATCCAAATTCATGTTCAAAACCGCAAACATAACTGGAATATTATCGACAACTGCCGAAATCAAACCGACTAAAATGTTAGCAGTGGTTGGCCCTAAGGTGTCATACATCGCGGCAGACAGCAATTCCAGATAGCCGATATAACCCAAACCACCGACCGCAAACACCACGCCGAAGAAAAACAGCAAGGTGTCCCATTCAGCATGACGTACTTTATCGAAAATATTAAATGCAGTATCACCCTCAACGGTAACCTTAACTTTCAAGTAGTAACCGTACAACATCAATACCGACAAGCCGACCATCATGCCCATGAAAGGCGGCAAATGCAGGACTTGTTTAAAACTGACTGCCGACGCAATCGTCGCCAAAAACATGAAGCAAATGACCAACGCACCTGGTTTAAGCTGTACGGCTGCCTCATTGCTCACCTCTGGCTGTTCGTCTGGTAAGGCAAAATACATAACCGCTGCCGGAATGGCATAATTCACTAATGACGGAACAAACAACTTAAAGAAATCAAAGAATTCGGCATATTCTGCTTGCCAAACCATCAAGGTGGTAATATCACCGAATGGACAAAAAGCGCCACCGGCATTTGCGGCAATAACGAGATTCACAAAACCCATGCTGATGAATTTTTCATTACCTTTACCGACTGCGGAAACCACCGCGCCAATCAGAAGCGCAGCCGTCAGGTTGTCAGCAACAGACGAAAGAAAGAAAGTGGTGACACCTGTGATCAAAAACAGTTTCCGATAGCCAAATTGCTTTCTTACCAACCAGGAACGTAAGGCTTCAAAAACATTACGTTCTGCCATCGAGTTGATATAAGTCATTGCCACCAGCAAGAACAACATCAATTCGGCATATTCTTTTAGGTTATATTCGAATGCCTTGTGCATATCCTCCGCAGAAACACCCGCTTCTTTGGAAAGAATAGCTGCATGGGCCCATATAATGCCAGCCGCTAAAATGACTGGCTTAGATTTACTCAAATGGGTAAATTCTTCAGTCATAACAAAGCCATAGGCAATGATAAATATCAATACCGTATAAATGCCCCGTTGCGTTCCCGTTAACCCAAGCGTTTCAAAATCAGCCGCCATTGCAATTTCTGGCAATAACAGCGCGAATAACAAGACGAATAAAAATCGCAGCACAATCCCCTACCTTTAGTTTGTTATTATAAAAAAATGAAAATATCAAAAATTCAAACCCATAATGGTATCACTATCCAATTAATTTTGTCATTTTAAGACGCACAGTATATGATTGAAGACCTTGATGAACGACTAGCAAAGGCAACACAAAGCCCACTATGTACCAGTATAACGAAATCGACCAAAAACTTGTTGATGAACGGGTAGCCCAATTCAGGCGGCAAACCGAACGGTTTTTGAAAGGCGAACTTAGCGAAGATCAATTCCGCCCGTTACGGTTAAGAAACGGCCTATACATCCAAACCCATGCACCAATGTTGCGGGTTGCGGGGCCTTATGGTTTGCTTGATACCAAGCAATTCAGGATGTTGGCGCACATCGCCCGACAATACGATAGAAACTATTGCCATTTTACCACGCGGCAAAACATCCAGTACAACTGGCCAAAGCTGGAGGAAGTGCCTGACATTCTGGCTGACCTTGCCAGTGTGCAAATGCACGCCATCCAAACCAGCGGCAATTGCATGCGGAATACCACATCAGACCACCTGGCTGGTGTTTGCATAGACGAAATCGAAGATCCACGTCCTTACTGCGAAATCATCCGCCAGTGGACTACGTTGCATCCCGAATTTGACTACCTTCCCCGTAAATTCAAAATTGCTGTCAGCGGCTCTCTGAATGACCGTGCCGCAACCCAACTGCATGACATAGGCGTGCATTTAGTCAAGAATGAGGCGGGCGTCTTGGGCTTCAGGATTCTTGTCGGCGGCGGCTTAGGCCGCACACCCGTTATCGGTCAAGTCATCAAGCCTTATCTGGAAAAGAAATATCTGCTCTCCTATTTGGAAGCCATCCTTAGAATTTATAACCTGTACGGACGTAGGGATAATAAATACAAGGCGCGTATCAAAATCCTGGTCAAAGAAACGGGCATGGAGGAATTTTCCCGTCAGGTCGAAGCAGAATGGCAACACACCAAAGACACACTCATCTTAACCGACGACCGCATAAACGAGATAAAAGCCCATTTCGCTCCGCCCGCTTATGATCTAGCCGCAGCTAAGGATGAAAGTTTTGCTCAGCACTTACAAAGTGACCCTGCTTTTGCCACTTGGTACAAACATAATACTGTCGACCACAAAATTCCTGGCTATCGCGCTGTTTTCCTGTCATTGAAAGCACCTGA
>JABFSV010000216.1 GCA_013140405.1 Methyloglobulus sp.
GAATAAATACATAGGGACTATCGCTTTCCTTTATAGTGTTTGAACAGCATTGTCGATTTTATAAACCTCCTCTCTCTAGCCCCAATGCCGTTAAGTTAAGGATTAACCGTTCGCCCTGACCCTTCGGCTACGCTCAGGACTAAAGGCCTTGCCTGCGGGTGATCGGTTAAGCCGTTCATGGTTCGACAAGGCTTTCCTGAGCGATGCCGAAGGGCTCACCACGAACGGCTTAACTTAACGGTGTTGTCTCTAGCCCGCTCGGTTATGTAACAACCGATACGCGAACAGCTTCGGCAAAGATAGTACCGATCCGATCGATTTCATCGGCCGTCACGATCAAGGAAGGAAAAAAGCGTACCACGCTGCCTTGGCGTCCTCCCAACTCCACAATTAGCCCCCGCTTCAAACATTCCGTCTGGATGCGGCAAGCCAATTTCCGATTGGGCGGATAGACGCCGAGCGCATCCGGCAGGTCAACCGAATTGACTACCTCGACACCGATCATCAGTCCTCGCCCTCTCACATCGCCGATTTGCGGTTTATCTTTTTGAATATTTCGAAGAATAGCCATCAACCGATCGCCCATTTCATGTGCATGCTGTTCCAGCCGATGCTCTTTTACGTACTGAAGTGTTGCTGTTCCTGCGGCCATGGCGAGCTGATTGCCGCGAAAGGTGCCGGCATGAGCGCCGGGTTGCCAACGATCCAAATCCTTGTGATACACCACTGCGCTCAACGGCAATCCGCCGCCTATCGCTTTCGAGAGCACCAGCACGTCCGGCAAAATATCGGAGTGCTCGAAAGCATACATGCGTCCCGTCCGCCCGATACAAGTCTGCACTTCATCGATAATCAACGGAATCTCCCGCTCCCGGGTCATGCGGCGAATTTCCCGTAGCCATTCGTCCGGTGCCGGAATAACGCCGCCCTCTCCTTGTACAATTTCCAAAATCATTGCGGCAGGCGGCGTAATACCGCTGTTGCTGTCATCCAGGAGCCGTTCGATATAGGCTAAAGATGAGCGCCAGCCGACTTCGCCGCCCAAGCCGAAAGGGCATCTGTAAACATACGGGAAAGGTAGAAAATGCACATCCGGCATCAACCCGGATATGTGCAGCTTCGGACCGATTTCGCCGGTCAACCCTAATGCCCCGTGCGTCATGCCGTGGTAAGCGCCGTGAAAAGCCAATATCGATCGCCGCCCGGTAGCCGTTTTCACCAGCTTAATGGCGGCTTCAATCGCATCGGCACCAGACGGTCCGCAAAACTGAATGCGGGCCTGATCGGCGAACGTCTTAGGCAAACTGGAAAATAACGCTTCGACAAACTGGTCTTTAACCGGCGTCGTCAGATCCAGGGTTTGGAAAGGTACGCCATCCTCCAAGGTCCGCCGAATCGCCTCCACGACTACCGGATGATGATGGCCTAACGCCAACGCCCCCGCTCCGGCCAGGCAGTCCATATAACGACGGCCATCCATATCTTCAACAAACACACCGTCCGCTCGGCGAATAGCGATAGGAAGACGGCGAGGGTAGCTTCGAGCGTTAGACTCGAACCTCGACTGCCGGTCCAAGTAATAGCGATTGCTCTGCGTTTCAATAACAGCCATTTCTTCATTGACAACGGGCCGCAATAACGGCCCTCCGTCCAAAGCGTAATCAATTTCAGATTCAAAAACTTCTTGTACCATGGCAACACCTCCAAAAATATTTAGTTAATCCTTAATAGCCAAAATCCCGGAAAAATTCATCCATTGAAAAAACTGAGAAACATGGGAAAAACCAGTCTCTTTAAGAAGTGCTATATTTTCATCAAGAAAAAAAGGAATCAGCTTATTTTCCAAGGCTTCCCTTTTATTTGAAATTTCAAGATCGCTATACCCCATTTCCTTTTTATAGCAGTGGTAATAATCTATAAATAATTTGTTTAATTCCTGATCATTTTGTATCGTTTTCTCAACCAGAATTAGGCAGCCGCCAGGTTCAATATTTTGGTAGGCATTTTGCAAAATATCAGGCCTCAACAAAGGACGAATAAACTGCAACGCTAAATTAAGGATGACAACATCGGCTTTACCATTTTCATAAACAAATCGGCTTGACAAGTCCTGATCAACTAATTCGATTCGGTGGCGATCTGGAATGTCAGTTAATTTGCTTTTACATTCGGCCAACATATCCACCGAATTATCAACACCTATTATCCTAAGCGGCTTGTTAGTCCGCTTAAGAAGAGACAGGATCGTATTACCTGTGGAACAACCGAGATCGTAAATTAAGCTTTTTCGATTAAAATGCAGCGCAAGATCAGCAACCAAAAGTTGAATCGTTTCGTAGCCGGGAACGCTCCGGTTGACCATATCATCAAAAACATTCACCACTCGTTTATCGAAAGCAAATGATTCCGGGCTAAATGAATTATCTGCGTCAAATACAGTATCTTTTCTTATATCAATACACTGATCAATCACTTTCAACCTCCTGAAAACAAATTAAATAATAAAAAATGGATAATGCGTGAAATAACTCTATAAACTCGTCTTCCGTTAATTTAATATCGTTTTCAAATGCGAGATTATAAATATCACGCAAAGACCGTTCGCCGTTAATTAACTTAAAGAACTTTTCGATAAATTCGGCTTGGTCGTTTTCTATAGGAAACGATTCTTCATTTACTTTAGAGAAAGCAACACTTAACGCTTTACTCTGATAAACACCGTCGGAGCTGAATTCAGTTTTGTTTACGACAGCAAGCGTTCTCCCTTCAACGATTACCGGAGTACAATTCCACAGTTCATTGTTTTTATTTGAGAAATAATCAATAAACGGCATATATATTTTCTGATATTTAGACGGATTTACATTCTTTTCCACATAAAAGTGTACTTCATGATCTGGACGGTCACCTGTTCCGGTAACTGCTTCAAAATTCCA
>JABFSV010000508.1 GCA_013140405.1 Methyloglobulus sp.
GCGGGGACATTAAACGAAGCCCTGACCGATTTTGCCGACAAGTCCGACATTAAACTGGTTTACAACGCCGACCTGGTGCGCGGGATAAAATCCCCGCCGCTAAACGGGCGCGTGTCCGTGGTACAAGGCTTCAATACGCTGTTGAAAGGGTCAAACCTTAACTACCGGATGGTCGGCAACAATACCGTCGTCATTGAACATAAGCCGAAAGCACAACCCGCCGAACCAAAGCCCAACAGCGGTGATGTCGGCGGTGAAACTACTCTGGAAAAAGTCACCGTTGAAGCCGATGCTGGGTACGACCCAGACTGGGTTAAAGACCCTTACAACCAAGACTACGTGCTGCCCAACGCCACCAGCGGCACCAAGACCGACACGCCGATCATGGAAACGCCGCTCAACGTGCAGGTGATTTCCAAGCAGGTGTTGAAGGATCAGCAAGTGATTAATCTTGGTCAGGCATTGAAGAATGTCAGTGGCGTTACGACCAGTAACAATCCTGGCAGTTTTGCACAAGGTAATGAGCAAATCCTATTTCTTCGTGGTTTTGAGTCGCAAACCTTTTTCCGTAACGGGTTTAGGTTGCAACAAGGTGCCGCCAGTCGGGCAATGGCTAACGTGGAATCAGTAGAGGTGCTTAAAGGTTCAGCAGCTATTCTGTACGGCCTGGTCGAGCCGGGCGGCATGGTGAATGTGATCACCAAGCAACCCTTAGCGACACCTTATTACGGGCTTACCCAACAGTTTGGCTCTTACGATCTGTACCGTACCACAATTGATGCTACCGCCCCCCTCACTAAAAACAAAGATTTGCTATACAGAATGAATATGTCTTATGAAAACAGCGGTTCATTCCGTCAATTTGTGGATAAAGAAGATGTATTTGTTTCGCCAGTGTTGAAATGGATTATCAGCCCCAGGACGCAAGCAACCTTTGAAATGGAATACAATCATCAACATATTGGGCAGACTCAAGGTTTTATTCCCGCGCCAAAAGGAAATTTCATAACTATCCCGCGCAGCCTAAATTACGGTGAATACTCGCCAGCGACGACAGAAACCATTTTCGGTAGCTTCAACTGGTCGCACCAGTTTAATGATGACTGGTCTATTAAACACAGTTTATCCATTAACCAACAGGAGATAATAAGCGCAAGCGTGCGACCAGAATCAATCAATTTTGCTGGCAATACTGTACAACGGGTTTTATATGACGATAAGTTTAATTACAATACCTACTCTACCAACCTTGATTTAATCGGCCATTTCGATACGTTTGGGCTGCACCATACATTGCTTTTTGGTGGCGATTATTATCGGTTAGATACGTTAAATATTGATGCACAGTTATCGACATCCGATATAGCGCTCAATAACCCAGTTCATCCAGGCACTCCTTTCACGCCTCAATCACTGTTTATTCAAAACCCTACCAAAACCGATCAATATGGTCTGTATGTGCAAGAACAGATCAAACTGCCTTACGGCTTTCAGGTAATGGGCGGAATTCGTTATCAATATATACATTCGGGCAGTACATATAATACTCAATCACCCGATGGGGCAACTTCCGATTCGAACGCAGAAACACATGACGCTGTTACTCCCCGTGTCGGTATATTATGGCAACCCAAAAGCTGGCTCAGCTTATATGCCAACTATGTGGAAAGTTTTGGAGCAAATACCCCTGGTGCCAGGCTTGCCTCCGGTGAACCTGTGCCTCCAACCGGAGCCGAGCAATATGAAGGCGGCATTAAAACCGAATTTTTTAATGGCCGCCTGCGGGCTACCTTGGCTTACTACGACTTGACTAAAACCAACATTGCTAACGCCCTACCATTCCCACCTAATGTATACAGCCTTACGGGTGCAGCACGGAGTCGCGGCCCTGAAATAGATATTCAGGGTGAAATTTTACCTGGGTGGAATCTCATCGGAACCTACACCAATATGGAGACTCGAGTGCTTAAAGCCAGTGATACCAGCGGATTTAGTCCGCTGGAAGGTAGTCGCCTTTGGGGGGTATCTCGAAATGTGGGTAGCCTGTGGAGTACTTATGAAGTCCAAAATGGCGATTTTAAAGGCTTTAAATTCGGCAGCGGTGTAACCTTGCGTGATGGACAAACAGGGTGTTGTAGTAAGCCAGCATCTAGCATACCTGGCTATGCCACTGTTGATTTGCTGGCGGCTTATAGCCGAGAAATCGGTAAAGCCAAAGTCACAGCGCAGTTAAACGTCAACAACCTTCTGGATAAACACTATTTCTCAAGCCACCAACTGTATCGGGATTTTAACGAAGGTTATGTTGAATATGGTCAACCGCGTACGTTTATGGGGTCGATTACTGTGCAGTATTAGTAATATGGATTAACCTCTAAATGTAAAGATTTTACAAGGTGGGTAATTTCTAACCCGATAAGGCGCAATCAATCACCACTCCATAGGGTGCAATAGGCGGTAGCCGTATTGCACCGCATGTGTGCCACCCATCATCCGGCGCAATACGCTATGCTATTGCGCCCTATACGCTGTAATTTGTGATGCTTTGGAAATGGCGGTACATTGTTACAATCTGTCCCTGTCGAGGATTAACAATGTCTGACTATCGCCGTTACCGCATCCCTGGCGGGACTTACTTTTTTACCGTCAACCTGCTGGAAAGGCATCCCAACGACCTTTTGATCCGGCATGTTGACACCCTGCGCCAAGCGGTCAAGGAAACCCGCAAACGCTGGCCTTTTCACATTGATGCCTGGGTGGTTTTGCCCGACCACTTGCATTGTGTCTGGACGCTGCCCGAAGGCGATAAGGATAATTCCAACCGCTGGCGGGTCATTAAACAAGCGTTTTCCAAGGCATTGCCCATGACGGAAAGGCGATCTGCCGTCCGTGTTGCGCGGGGTGAACGGGGGATTTGGCAAAGGCGATTCTGGGA
>JABFSV010000048.1 GCA_013140405.1 Methyloglobulus sp.
GGACTTCAGCCATGTGGCCCTTGGGTTCATCAATAAATTGGACAGCTAACAAGACAGCCAAAGCAACGCCGTGCATCACCAAAAAAAAGATATTAGGGGTGACGAACGATAAAATCGTCAAAAACAACACCCCACCGACATTACCATAAGCACCAACCATACCTGCGATCTGACCGGTCATACGGCGTTTGATTAGTGGCACGATGGCGTACACTGCACCGCAGCCGCCGGAAACAAAGCAAGAGCATGACATCGTAAGCAATACCACAACGGCAATCGGCCATTCTGAATCAATGAATGACATGATGAAATAACCCGCAGACATACCCGCCATAAAAACAGTCAGTGATAATTTACGCCCAAACTTATCGCTCAACCAGCCGCCAGCCGGACGGGCAACAAGGTTAATAAAGGCAAAACTACCGCCCAGCAACCCCGCTTCGACCATGGTAATGTCTTGCGATTCATGAAAAGTTTCAAAGAAAAACATCGGCAACATTGACACGACAGCCAATTCAGAACCAAAGGCAATCATGTAAGCCAAATCCAGGACTGCAACTTGTTTGAATTTGTATTTGTGGATTTCCGCCACTGGTTTTTGTAGGTGTTCCTCATTCACATGGATAATCTTATACACGTTATACACGTATAAACACCAAATACCGATGTGGATAAAAATGGCCGCTGTGTCTGATATTAGATTGGTGTAGTTTGAGCCACCAGATGATGAAAGTTTCCAAGTAAGCAAACTCAAGGTGGCATACAAAGGGATGTTCATCGCTATATAAAAGAACAAATCCCAAATGCTGCTGACCTCCATCGCCCCCGCTTTTTTCGGTTTGAAGTAAGTCGATCCTTTAGGCGTATCGGACACACTAAAAAAATACACGACTGAATAGGACAATGAGATAACCCCTGTGCAACCAATAGCATAACGCCAGCCTTCATCACCGCCAAAAAGCAATGCAAAGGACGGCAAAGCAATCGCTGCTGCTGCCGAGCCAAAATTTCCCCAACCACCATAAATGCCTTCGGCGATCCCGACCTGTCTTGCCGGAAACCACTCACCGACCATGCGGATACCTATCACAAAACCTGCTCCTATAAAACCCATTAAAAATCGGGCAAGCGCGAGTTGTTGAAAGCTATCTGCCGTAGCAAACATAAAACAGGGAATGCTACCCAATGCCAATAAAGTTGAATAAGTCCGTTTAGGGCCGAACTTATCAACCAGGATACCGATAACAATACGGGCTGGAATGGTCAGCGCCACGTTTAAGATCAGAATGGTTTTTATTTCCGGCTGGCTTAGATTTAGGGTTTTAGCAATTGCCAGCATCAATGGCGCATGGTTAAACCATACGACAAAGCTGATGAAAAAAGCCATCCAGGTCATGTGTAGGATTTTAATGTTCCCGGAAAACGAGAAGAGATTGAGTTTTTGTGATGACATTGTGACTAGCTCCAGCCAAAATAAAAAAGGTTAATCATGCCAAAGCAATAATTATGCCACGCATGAGAATCAATACTGGCTGTGGCTAAGTGATGTTGTTGCGTCCATTTTGGTGCATGATGCCACTAACTTAGCAATCTTCGATCTTTCTTGGTGCAAACCGCAGTTCTATCGCACATTTTTTGTGCATAAGCTGGGTGTAATTAGCTGAATAAATTTATATCTCCATATAAAACACATGTCTCTTTTGTATTTAACTTATTGTAATACCTATTAAAAATAATTTTTCTTATCTATATGGTAAGAATTGGCATATTTTATGCTTTTCAATTATTTAGAGGGCATATTGTGAAATAGAGCCTATCAATAAGCTTATAGCTGAGCAATCTGACAAAGGCGTCGATTAAACAACAGGTGTTGTTATTAACACCCTCGCGTTTATAGACGTTTTTTTTTGTCCAAACATTTAAATTTAGCGCTCGCTACTTACGAGGCTTTTACAAAAACTAAATTTGGTTAGGAGATTTAGCTATTGAGCCTATTTAAACATTTCAGTAAGCAGAAGTTGGATTGTCGAGGTAAATTATGACTAAAAAACAATCATTGGTTGTTATCGGTAATGGCATGGTGGGCCAAAATTTTCTGGCCAGTCTCGTGGCAAGCCATTGCAAAGACAACTATCACATTACGACATTCTGCGAAGAACCACGGGCAGCTTATGACCGAGTGCATTTATCCGCCTTTTTCTCTGGAAAAACCGCAGCCGATTTGACTTTGGTCGATGACGGTTTTTTTGCAAGCAACGGTATCACAATCCATTTAGGTGACAAGGCCGATCACATAGACCGCAACAACAAGACCGTCACTTCGGCAAAAGGCATTACGATTGCCTATGACGTGCTGGTTTTGGCAACGGGTTCTTATCCATTTGTGCCACCTGTGCCAGGCCACGACAGGCAAAATTGCCTAGTTTATCGCACGATTGAAGATCTTGAGGCAATGGCGAACGCAGCAAAATCCAGCAAGGTCGGCGTTGTCGTCGGCGGTGGTTTATTGGGCTTGGAAGCAGCCAAAGCATTGACCGATTTGGGATTAGAAACGCACGTCGTCGAATTTGCACCGCGCTTGATGGCAGTTCAGTTGGATGAGTCTGGCGGTGCCATGCTCAGGCGCAAGGTTGAGGCCTTGGGCTTGCAAGTGCACACTGGCAAAAACACTACCTTGATTACTGATGGCGCCCAGTGCGTCAACAAGATGTGCTTTGCTGACGGCGAAGAGTTGGAAACTGACATCGTGCTGTTTTCAGCAGGTATTCGTCCGCGTGATGACATTGCCCGTGCTTGCGGCCTGGAAGTTGGCCCACGGGGCGGCATCGTAATTGATAACCAATGCAAAACTTCAGATCCCGCTATTTATGCTATCGGCGAATGTGCACTGTGGAATGGCATGATCTACGGTCTGGTTGCGCCGGGCTATGCAATGGCACGGACTGTTGTTGCCGATCTCGCAGGTGAACAGGCCAGCTTTACTGGTGCAGACATGAGTACCAAGCTCAAATTGATGGGCGTTGATGTCGCCAGCATCGGCGATGCCCATGCCAAGTCGCAAGGATCACTGGTTTACACCTACCAAAATGGTGCGAGTGAAGTCTATAAACGCCTGGTCGTTAGCCAGGACAAAAAACAGTTATTGGGTGCTGTACTAGTCGGTGAGGTGTCCGGTTACGGTACATTATTACAGTACTGCCTAAATGGTATTGAACTGCCAGAAAATCCGGATTCCCTGATATTGCCACATCGCTCCGACGAATCAGTCGGTTTGGGGCCGGACGCTTTACCCATGTCAGCCCAAATCTGCTCCTGCTACGATGTCACCAAGGGGGCAATCTGTCAGGCGATAGAAGCAGGCTGTACGTCGATTGGCGCATTGAAAGCAGAGACCAAGGCTTCTACGGGTTGTGGTGGTTGCTCGGCGTTATTAAAGTCGGTGATGGATTGTGAATTACTGAAACACGGCATAGAAGTCAACACCGACATTTGCGAACATTTCCCCCATACCCGCCAGGATCTTTACAACCTCGTCGTCGTCGAGCAAATTAAAACTTTTGATGAGCTGCTAGACAAACACGGTAAAGGCCGAGGTTGTGAGATATGCAAACCTGCCATCGGCTCTATTTTGGCATCTTACTGGAACGAATACGTACTTGCGAACGAGCATTTAGGCTTGCAGGACACCAACGATACGTTTCTGGCGAATATGCAGAAAGACGGCACGTACTCCGTCGTACCACGCATCACTGGCGGGGAAATCAGCCCTGACATGCTGATTGCGCTCGGTCAAGTCGGCAAAAAATACAAACTTTACACCAAGATTACCGGTGGTCAACGGGTCGATTTGTTTGGCGCGCGAGTTGACCAGTTACCGCATATCTGGAAAGAATTGATTGATGCCGGATTTGAATCTGGCCACGCTTACGGCAAATCCTTACGTACCGTTAAATCTTGTGTTGGAAGTACGTGGTGCCGCTATGGAATAGACGATAGCGTCGGTTTGGCGATAGAACTGGAGAACCGTTACAAAGGCTTGCGCTCACCCCATAAAATCAAATTTGCCGTATCAGGTTGTACACGCGAATGTGCAGAAGCGCAAGGCAAGGATGTCGGTGTCATCGCTACGGAAAACGGCTGGAATTTGTACGTCTGCGGCAACGGCGGCATGAAACCGCGCCATGCCGATCTCTTTGCAACTGGCTTGGATAAGGAAACGCTAATCAAGTATATCGACCGCTTCCTGATATTTTATGTCCGCACGGCAGCACGTCTGCAACGCACCTCTGTATGGATGGAGAATATGGAAGGCGGCCTGGATTATCTTAAAGGCGTGGTCATTGATGACAAACTCGGGCTGTGCGAACAGTTAGAACAACAAATGGAACATGTCATCGACACCTATCAATGTGAATGGAAAACCACGATTGAGGATGAAAACAAGCTGAAACGCTTCCGGCATTTTATTAACAGCGACCAGCCTGATGATAATGTGGTGTTTGTAGAAGAACGTGGGCAAATTCGACCTGCGGATGACGACGAACGCAAGCATTTCAAAATGATGGAGGTCGCTTGATGTCAGTATGGAAAGATATTTGTAGCACTGATGATTTGCAACCGGATTCTGGTGTATGCGCCTTAGTGGAAAGCAAACAGGTGGCAATCTTCTTTTTAGTAAAAGAACAAGCTGTTTATGCCATCCACAACTACGACCCCATCGGCAAGGCCAATGTTTTATCGCGCGGCATGATTGGTGATATCAAAGGCGAGCCTGTAGTTGCATCGCCCTTATACAAACAGCATTTCAGCCTGAAAACTGGCATTTGCCTGGAAGATGAAACCATTGCTGTTCCAGCTTATCCTATCCGCATAGCTAATGGCAGGGTAGAAATACAAGTTAGCACAGTTGGTATTGCTAAAGGTTCCGCATATGAAGGAGCGGGCGCATGAAAATTGAGTACTACATCGCTGATGTCTTTACTAAACAGTTGTTTAACGGTGCCCAGATTGCGGTATTTCCAAATGCTGATGGTTTGAGCGATACCACCATGCAGCTACTGGCACGCGAATTAAACCTATCTGAAACCGTATTCGTTTTCCATCCAAAGAAAAGCGATACCAAACGTCTTATGCGGGTATTCAGCCCCAAAAAGGAACTCGACTTTGCAGGTCACCCAATTATCGCGACAGCTTATGTATTGGGGTTATGCGGCGACATTCCTTTAACGGACGGCATTACCCCAATCATTTTTGAACAGAAAATCGGTCTGATTGATGTCACCATCACCGCAGTTGACGGCAAGCCTACATTCATACAATTTGCCCGAACAGTGGCGTCAATCGTTGACCGATTTGCACCGACAGATGAAGAACTGGCTAGTTTTTTAACGATCAAGCAATCAGAACTGGATCATAAAAAGTATTCGCCACGGCTGGTTTCCTGCGGTTTTCCCTATTTGATTGTGCCGGCCTGGAACTACGAGACAGTCAGGCAGGCAAAGTTTAACAGCGCCGCCTGGAGTCAATCAATTGCTCCACAAACCGCAGCTCAAGAAATATTATTGTTTGCGCCCAAAACACCATTTCCCGATTCTGATTTCAACGCCCGTTTGCTAGGGCCACATATTGGAATTTTCGACGATCCACCGATAGGCAGTGCCATGCCAGCTTTTGCAGCGTATTTATGTTCTTTTGAGAATACCCAAAAAGGCACTCACGTATTTGCCGTGGATAGAGGCGATGCTGAAAGTCGCCGTAGTGTTATTAACCTTGAAATGGATAATAAAGGCCATGAACAACTGCCCTTGCGCGTAGGTGGTGAAGCCGTTTTGTTTGCACAAGGGACTATCGATTTACCTGAATAAGTTTCTGGGTTAAGCGCGATTGAAAAACGCTTTGTATTTTCTTATTAACATCCACTAAAGTAATTTATAAGCGTATGCTGTTCGGACGTAACAAAAAAAATCCCATCAAAATGGCCGACAAGGGCGTGGTCAACTGGACGTATTCGACCTGTGGCTATTGCTCTACCGGATGCTCCATTGAAATCGGCACGAATGC
This sequence comes from Methyloglobulus sp., assembly GCA_013140405.1. Taxonomy (GTDB): domain Bacteria; phylum Pseudomonadota; class Gammaproteobacteria; order Methylococcales; family Methylomonadaceae; genus Methyloglobulus. Next base: position 6,061 of record JABFSV010000048.1, read on the forward strand.
CGAAGGCCAACCTGTTGCTTCCAGAGGGGTAGGCAATGCCGATGTCAATCGCGGCAAATTGTGCCTTAAGGGTATCTTTGAATATGAAGTATTTGAAGCCTCGGGCCGTGCCAGTAACCCCCTTATCCGCGACACCATTCATAAACCCTATTCGCCTACAAATTGGGACACCGCACTGGATAAAACCGCATCCGAAATCAAGCGAATTCAGGCTACCTATGGACGGGATTCATTTGCTGTTGTATCCACAGGCCAAATCCTCACCGAAGAATTTTACACCTTAGGCAAGCTGGTACGTGGCGCAATCGGCACTAATAACTATGACGGCAATACCACCTTATGTATGGCTTCCGCAGTATCCGGTTATAAGCGTTCGTTTGGCTCTGATGGTCCACCTGGCTGCTATGAAGACTTTGAACATACTGATTGCCTGATCGCCTGGGGTTCCAACCTGCCTGAGCAACATCCCATCATCTACTGGCGGCTGAAAGAAGCCCTGGAAAAACGTAAGTTTCCGGTGATTGTCGTTGATCCACGGGTAACGATATTCGCACAATTCGCTGACATCCATTTGCCGATTACCCCAGGTACCGATGTCGTGCTGCAAAATGCCTTGATCCACGTCATCCTCAAAGAAGGACTGGAAGACCGCGACTATATTAATGCCAACACCAACGGCTTTGAGGCGTTAGCCAAGGAAGTCGAAAACTACGACCCGACTACAGCAGCAAAACTTTGTGGCATAGACGAGGACACCATCCGCACAGTAGCCCGGCTTTATGCGAAAGCTGGATCAGCGATGAGCATCTGGACTATGGGCATCAACCAAAGCACCCACGGTTCTGATGGCGTGGTGGGCATCAACAACCTGAACTTGGTCACAGGCAATATTGGTAAGCCGGGCGGCACCAGCTTGTCGATTACCGGACAATGCAATGCGATGGGGACGCGCGAGTGGTCTTCCTGCTCCGGTTTGCCCGGTTACCGTGCCTTGGAAAAACCTGAAGACCGCGAAGAAATAGGTAAGTTTTGGGGGGTTGATCCTGAGTTTTTCCCCAAGAAACGCGGTTTGACCGAAACTGACATTTTCCCTGCGATAGAAACCGGAGAAATTAAAGGGTTGTGGCTGGTCGCCACCAACCCTATGACATCAATGGCGAACACGCCACGTATCCGCAAGACGCTGGAAAAACTCGAATTTTTGGTAGTGCAAGATGCCTACTACGACGTGGAAACCAGCCAATACGCACACATTTTTTTACCAGCGGGAATTTGGGCAGAGAAGGAAGGCGTATTCACCAATACCGAGCGCAGGGTCAATCTTACCCGTCAAGTCAAACAGCCTTATGCGGACTCCAAATCGGACATGCAGATTTTTAACGAGCTGGCGAAACGCTTTGAGAATGGCAATATTATTAAATTTCCAGAAAAACCAGAAGACGTTTTTGAAGAAATGAAACAGCTCTCCAAAGGACGCTTATGCGACATAAGCGGCATGAGCCATGATTTGATCGAGCAGCAACGCGGTATTCAATGGCCTTATACCGAAGCGCAAGCTACCCAAGACGCTAAAGGTACGCAACGCTTATATACAAAGCCTGCAACTTATTGTTATCCCGACGGCAGGGCAAAATTGATTCCCCTGCCCTTCATCAACAATAACGAAGTACCTGATGAACAATATCCATTCTGGCTTAATTCAGGTCGCTTGGTGGAGCATTGGCATACCCGTTCCAAGACCGGAAAGATTGGCAACAATAACAAATTCAGCCCTATCCCGTTCATGGAAATGAGTCCAGATGCAGCAGAAGATTTGGGCATCAAGCACCAGTCCTATGTGCGAGTTACCTCTCGCCGTGGCGATGCAGTTGTTATGGTGATGCTGACGCATCGGGTGCCAAAAAATATGGTGTTTATTCCGTTTCATTTTTTTGATTGCGTTAACCGCCTGACGTTAGGTTTACTGGATCCCCATTCAAGACAGCCCGCATTCAAGCAATCAGCAGTGGCTATTGAACACGTAGATCAGGAATTTGCCGCGCAATTAAGCAAGGAATCTCGTACTTATTAGTGGAATGTAAAAATTACACCAAACCATGCATTTACTCCACCTCCATCAGGGGGATGAGGGGGTTAAAATAAATTTACCCTTTTGCTTTTTTCCCCTCAACCAACCCTCTCCCACTGGAGAGGGCTTTAATTTGGGCTTATGAAACCCCTAACTCAACCATCACTGGATTGATTATGTTTGAAGTACGTAACGATGAACCCAAATACGCTTTTCTGAATAACACGGAAAGCAAGGAAAAAAACCGCTACAACCTTAACATCGAATTGACCGATGCTAACAGCGAGTTGAGATGTAAAAGCCTGAATATCAACGGTGATGTGGCTATAGGTGAAAACCCTGACCGTTATAAACAGCATGGGTTTTATTTTAATGCCGATAACTGCATCGGTTGCCATGCTTGCGAATCTGCTTGTAGCGAAAAAAACGATGTCCCTGCACACATAGCTTTTCGTTCTGTGGGCTTTGTGGAAGGTGGTACGTATCCGGATTATCAGCGCATCAATATTTCAATGGCGTGTAACCATTGCGATGATCCCGTTTGTTTAACCGGATGCCCTACCCGTGCTTATACCAAATTTGCCGAATACGGAGCGGTGTTGCAAGATCCGGATATTTGTTTCGGTTGCGGTTATTGCACTTGGGTATGTCCGTATAATGCGCCCCAGCTCGACCCTGTCAAAGGCGAGGTATCGAAATGCAACATGTGCGTAGATCGGCTGGAAGTTAACCTAAAACCGGCTTGTGTAGCAGCCTGTTTAGGTAATGCGCTCGATTTCGGCGTAATCGAAAATATCCCTGAAAACCGCACTCAAGCGAAAACAGAAATACCAGGATTTCCTATTACCGATATTACGCATCCCAATATCCGTTTCCAACAAACTCGTAGTACACATCGGGAAATGACCCGTACCGACGATATGCCGCTGAAATATCATCGTGATGACGCGCAAGATAAATTCAAACCGGTCGTTGACGAAAAACAAGGTAAAGATCGGCATTGGAATTTTCGTAAACTACTGACCAGCCACGAAAGTGCCCATGTTATTTTTACGCTGTGTACACAGGCTACGGTAGGGGCTTTCTCCATGCTGATGCTGGGTAACTGGCTAAATGTTAGCGCTATTGTTATGCTCAAAAATACCAATGCGTTCACTCCGCTAATTTTTGTGATAGTTGCGGTTAGTACCGTGGGTTTATTCAAACTGAACATGCACTTGGGTAAACCACACCGTTTTTATCGTGGCTTTAATAACCTGAGGTTATCGCCCGTTAGCCGCGAGATTGCAGGGGTTTCCATGTTTTATACTGGACTTCTGGGCTATGCCGTTTTTAGCTTATTTGATAATGGGTTGATGCAATTCCTCGCTAACAGTTTTGCTTTCGTTGGGGTCATTAGTGGTGCAATAGGCTTGTATTACATGTATAAGTTGTACCGAATTCCTGCCAGACCATTCTGGAACCATTGGCAAACAGGAAGTTCATTTTTTGGGACGATGCTCAGTTTTGGCGCTTTATTGATTGCGGCTGTCAGTGTATGTATTCTGCCATTTGCAACTGCTGGAGCGGAGCCATTATTACAACTACTGGCCGCTAATATGGTCATAGGCTTGTCTGTCGAAGGCATAGGCCATATTGCCCATGCCCGTGCTATGCATGGAGCAGAACATGAAGGTGCCGCCTCATATTACCAACAAGTCACTGAGTATGGAAAATCCTACATCCTTCGTAACTGTCTTCTAGGGTTTAATCTGGTATTGACCGTAACCTTGGGAATGACAGGTTTATCAGGTGCTGCTGGCACACCGTTGGGATTAATACTAGTCATAACCATGCTCGTCATGACAGCATTCGGACGTTCCTTATTCTTCGTATTGGTCATCCCAACCACCATGCCCGGTGCATTTTTTTGGAAGAACAAAGGCTTTGTCGAACACGCTAGGGCAACGGGATTAGCTGATGCCCCTCAGCATGGCGTAGCTTATGAGAGGCACCATACGTTTAAGGTTGACGAGCTTATGAAAACGATCAAGGAAAATTCAATCAACGATATGAT
>JABFSV010000231.1 GCA_013140405.1 Methyloglobulus sp.
TCGGTGGAAAATACACGATGAACAACAGTATCGCCCTTAAAACTATCGTCAAAAAAGAAGTCTACCGTTTCATACGGATATGGCCGCAAACCCTATTGCCGCCAGCGATTACCACGGCCTTATATTTTCTTATTTTCGGCAAGTTGATCGGTAACCGCATCGGCACCATCAGCGGTGCAAGCTATATGGATTACATCGTCCCCGGCATCATCCTGATGTCGGTCATCAGCCATTCCTACTCCAATGTGGTCTCGTCGTTTTACTCCACCAAATTCCAGCGCAACATCGAAGAATTGCTGGTCGCGCCCGTACCCAACTGGGTTATCTTGACAGGTTATGTTAGCGGCGGCATATTCAGGGGCTTGCTGGTGGGCATCGTCGTCGCATTAATCTCCATGCTGTTTGCCGACATCGTGGTGTTGCATCCTGGTATTACCATAACCGTTGCCATTTTGACCGCCACCTTATTCTCGTTGGCAGGCTTCATCAATGCCGTGCTGGCAGAAAGTTTTGACGATATTTCTATTATCCCCAATTTTGTCCTGACCCCGTTAAGCTATCTGGGCGGTGTGTTTTATTCCGTCGATATGTTGTCTGGAATCTGGCAAACTCTCATTATGGGCAACCCCATTATGTACATGATTAACGCCTTCCGCTTCGGCATGATCGGCGTGACGGACGTGGATATACAGTTGGCTTTTATAATGATTGTTGGATTTATTGTGCTATTGACGGTGTTTAGTTTGGTTATGTTGCATAAAGGGACGGGGATTAAGAATTGACAGGTAGCCCGTATGAAGCGCAACGTAATACGGGGAATCGAAGCCACGAAAACCCGGATTCCGCAAGCTCCATCTAGGCTTCGCGTGACGGGGTATGTTACCCCGTCACTCACGTTTTGCCGATGGTGGCGTTTTTTGAACCACGTCGAAATGTTACGAACGGGGCAACATGCCCCGTCCAGCTTTAAGAAAACCACAGTAACAGCCGTTCTTTTAAGGAACACATAATATTTAATTTAAACAAAGTTGATAAAATGACTGGTGCTACTAGGGGCTTTTTTTTAATCGTGGGTCTGGTTTAAAACTTAAAAAATCTCATTGTTGAGATAATAAAATATTGCTCACCAGCCTTGTGATTGTTGCAAATCGTTCTTAATTGAATGGTGAAGGAACAGAAAAGAAAACTGGCTTATAAATTCGGTTAGTGTTGATTTTAGCTAACTTTAAACCAATAACCTATGTAGTCGAAAATAACTGATTAAAACTACTACAAGGAAAACAACATGCCCTACTTGACTCAACTTCATGATAACCTTGATAAAGCCTCAGACCAGCATACGGCACTTAGCTCAGTATTTGATGAATTCGCAAATTTTGTTAAAGATTGCATTCAAGCACCGTCCATCGCTAACCACAGCATTACCGCCGCATTACACCTTGACCAGGGATTGTTCACGACGACATTTGCTGGTCGTACTGTATCTTTTGTATTCACGTCATCTCTCGAAAAGAGCGGAAATCTATTAGGTGATGTGAAATGTTATCTCAAGAAAAATTTTCCAGACCCAAAGCAAATTGAATTTGGCGGATTTACTTTCGACGAAAAAGGCTATACGAATATCAACATACCCAACTCAAACGAGACAATCCACATTGCAAATGACCTTGGTACGTTGTTGATGGCGCTCCACTTCATCCATGAGAGCCTTTCGATATAAAACCCGTCATTTTCGTGAACGACGAGTTTCCTTCGTTACCAGGATTGGCATTTTAGATGGCTAATTCAGTGTGTAAGATGCAGAAGCAAAGCGTTACGCACCTTAGTTAAATCAACATTCGACGGATGACGAGAGTTTATCCGTCCTACCTTCGCCCATTTACATTAAACCAGCAAAAGGCTGGACTTTACCATTAATATCGGTTCAGCTTGGTTTTGCAATAATCATTTGCGTGTGCTTGGCCCAGAGATGGGGACGCCATTGCCCATATAGCTCAAGAAATATTCCAGATTGCGAAATTCTACGCTTTGTTCGGGAAAGGGTTTGGCTTTTATCTGCGTTAAGCATTCGGCGAAACGGCGGTGTAAGCTGCCCATTTCACCCCATTTAAGGCGGTAAGTCGGCCAGTTATTGGTATGCCCTAATGAGGCACTCAGGATTTCAGAGCGTAATTTTTTACCGGCGTTTTGAATATGGCAAGTGGCGCAGGAAAAATTTAATTGACCGTGACGTTGATAATAAAAGGCTTTGCCTTGCTCATATGCGGACAAAGCGCCTGGGCTGTCTTTGGGGATGTTCACATTAATGGCCTTACCTCGTGACGTGTAGGCCAGATAGGCGAGCAGATTAACCATGTTGCCTTTTTCGTAGGGCAATGCTGATTCTTGTTGCTTAGTCCGGCAATCATTAATTGCTCTGGCTAGGGTAACAATTTTGCCCTGAGTTTTGCTCCATTTAGGATATTCATTGCTTATACCTAAGCCTTTATGGGGGAAACAGTCGGCATAATGCTTGCCGTTTGGGAAAGCTGTGTTGAAAAGTTTTTTGCCTTCTTCAATAGCCGTTTCGTAAGGCGGGAATTCTTCGATTGCTGACCAGGATTGCCGGGCAATTTCGTCGATAGCGTACACACCGTTAGCGTAGTCAGTTAGTTTTAGTTTTGGGAAGCGTTGCTGATAATGCTTTCTGAAGGCAGCTTGATCTTGCTCAGGTGTCGCGTTTAAGGGGAGGGCGATAAGAAAACAAATGATTAGTGATGGCAGTTTTTGCCATAGGGGAATTCCCTGGATTAGTTGGGTAAGTTTTTTAAGGTAGGGGATCATCAGTTCAACATCAATGCAACGATTAGGTAATCGTGTGTTTTTCAGAATCCTTGTTACCTAAATTATCGATCCAGTCGATAACGATTACATCCCCTGGATTGCCACCTTTCAACAAAAACGCAAAATAAGGATCTTTGGAAATCCCTGCACCCATATTGCAAGTGGCGATGGTTTTGCCGTTATGGGCGACGGTCAATACCTGAATGTAATGCGCCGGAATGAGTTTATTGGTGGTTTTGTCCTTATTGCGCCCATGTTCCATAGGGTGGGAGATGAGGGTGCGGATTTGGGTGTTGCCGTCTAGTCGTTTGGTGCGTATTTTTATGCTCGACATCTTAACCCCCACACCCGCCAATGGTGACTTTGACTTTTTTCTTGATGCTGTAAAATTCTTTTTCGGTCTCTGCCAAGGCAAACACGAATGAGGTGCTGGCTATTTTCAATCGCGCAGACAGGAACGTCTCAAGTTCTGGCATTAGTTGCGCCTGTATTGCCAGTGGCACTGGGTTTTGTTCAACCACAATGGCGATACTTTGGATGTCTTTAATGCTGCTAGTAACCGTTACAGGAACCAATGCACCGTTTTCCGCAATCTCTGGGATGTTTAGATTAATTTTATCGGTTTCAACAATGGTTTTGCCTTTGAGCAACTGTTTCATGGTCGCATCAAACGAACCAGGCGCAAAATCGGTGGATACCCATTCTGCCTGTGCCAGTTGCAATTCCAGTAAAATAATCCCTGTCGTGCCGAATGCAAGCGATGTTTTCAGAAATTTTCTACGGTTAACTTTCATGGCAATTCTTCATTCATGTATCGAAGGGTTATTTTAAACCCCAAAGATAGTCAACGACTTGGTCAATTTCATTTTCACTGAGAATCTTGTTTTTTCCAAAAGGTGGCATACTGGTTTCTGGATTAAACTGGGTTGCATCCCATATTTGTTCGCGGAGTTGTTGCTTATTCTTGAATCTGGTTGATAGGTTTTTTAAGGCAGGGCCAATATTGCCGGGCGATTCGCCGTCTTTAATGGCATGGCAAGCTAAACAATTGCCTTTATCGCGGCTGAATGCTATTTGTTTTCCTGGGTTGAACGTTTGTTCTGGCATTTTCGTGGTCGATGTGCACGAGAGCAAGGCCAAAAAAACAAGGGTAATGATAGTCTTCATTGCCTATGCTCAATTATCAAATAAATGCTGATAAGCGAATGCTGACTGTTCCGGTTCATGGTCAAATACACCTCCGATAACAGCCAGTAAATCAGCGCCTGCGGCCAGCAATTGACCGCCATTTTCGGGCAGAATGCCACCTATGGCAACAATCGGAAGATGAATTGCTGCTTTTGCTTTGCGTAATATGTCAATTTCGGCAGGTGCTGCCAACGGTTTAGAAGAAGAGGGAAAAAATCTGCCAAAAGCAATGTAGGTTGCGCCTAAGGATTGTGCCGTCAATGCCCTTTCGATAGAGTTATAGCAGGATACGCCAATGATAGCGGTATCCCCTAAGCGTTTTCTGGCTTCGATTATATCGCCATCCTCCTTGCCAAGGTGAACACCGTCGGCTTTTGAGTGGATGGCAAGTTCTATGTCATCATTGATAATGAGCGGGATGTTATGTTGATGGCAGATTTTGACTAGCTCACGGGCAACAAAAACCGCATCAGTTGGGTTTTTGTCCCGATACTGGATGACGACAGCCCCTCCTCGAATAGCCGCAGATACGGCTTCGAAAAGGGTGTAGGCTGAACTATTGGCGCTTTGGGTTATGGCATAAAGACCACGGCTTGGAAACGGCCTCATTCATCATCCACCCAGTAAAAGCGGTTTGGGATATGTTGCCCTTTACCGGTTTGGTAGGCAGCATTTAAGGCATTCCAGGTGAATTCCTGGGCTTCAGAGATTGCTGCTAATGGATCCAATCCTTGTGCCAATAAGGCTGCTATGCTGGCGGCGAGTGTGCAGCCGGAACCGTGATAGCTGTAGGGCAGTCGATTCCAACTGTAGGTTTCTACGCATTGACCATCGTGAAAAAGTTGGTTGCTGACTTCTGGCGTGTTCTCGTGCGTACCGGTAATGAGTACGTAATCGCAACCTTTTTCCAGCAGGTTTAGTCCGCATTCCTTAAGGTCGCCCAATCCGGTCAATCGGCGGGCTTCTTCACTATTTGGCGTTAATACGGTTGTGTAGGGTAACAGCAAGTCGTTGATTGCCCTGATTAGGCTTTCACTTGATAAATCTGTGCCCCCACCTGCTGCGAGTACTGGATCGAAAACAACGGGAAGGTTGGGGTGGTGTTTGAGTATTTTATGGATTGCAAGGGCAGTGCCTGGGTGACCGAGCAAACCGATCTTGATGGTTTTGACGGAAACATCAGCCATGATGGTTGCGGCTTGGCTAATAATGTTGTCGGGACTTTGTGGTATCAGTGTTTTTACATTTTGCGTATCTTGCTCTGTCAATGCTGTAATGACGCTGACGGCATGACATTGGTGGCTGACTATGGTTTCTATGTCGGCCTGTACGCCGGCACCGCCGCTGGGGTCGTGACCGGAAAATGATAATACGGCAGGGCGGTTAAGGATCATCCTGGCTGTCTTTATTTGTTCGGTTGCTTCATTGAATATGAAGCAACCGAATAATTATATAAGCATTAGCTACTTTTTTTAGGTAATAACGACATCATTTTCTCCAGCAATTTACGAGCAATCGCTAAAATTGATTTCCGTTTTATTATCGCCAGATAACTTAATAAGCCGAGTAAGAAACCGTAAAATAACTTGGTTGCGACGGAGTCTTGTTGGATAACGACTGCACTGCTTGCCCCCGGTTGAACTGGTGCTTTTTGTACGGCTACCTTGGCAGGCTCATAAGCCGCATTCAAGTCAGGCAGCCCTAAGCTATGCCACGCGTCGTAATCTTGCCAGATGGGGTATTTGCCTTTCCATAATGCCTTCGTGAAATAAGGTTCGAGGCTCATGCCGTGGGACTTAGGGATACCTTTGTCGTCAATAAAACCTTTATAAACAACCAGGCTAATATCACCGCCTTCGCCACGCCCGTCGGTTGTGAAAGATTTTTCGACATGGTCGTGGAACATCCATATGCCTTGGCCAAAGCTGTTTAAGCCGTCATCGGTGCCATTCAATTCCAGGTCGATACGTTGGGCGGGCACCATGCCATGGACATCCCGTTTGAGGTATGAGCTTGGCCCGTTGTCAACGCCGTCATAATGGGTGATCATCGGTTTATGTCCATGGATATGCATGGCGAACGATTCGGTGTGACCATTTAAAATACGCAACTTGACCTTTTGGTTTTCTTCCATGTGGATCAACGATTCCCTTAAGGTGTAAGGGAAAGACCGTCCGTTGAGCATAAAATAGTCGTCCGTCGCGTCGGTGGTGTCGTATTCCATGTTCATGTGCTTGGCAATCAGGCGTGGGTCATTGGCTGAGCGTGCGACCACCTCATGCAATTCCTTATCGACGGATTGGTAGTGCAAATCATATTCCCTGGCGTATTTCTCCAAAACTGCTACAGAAGGATGACGCACGTGTCCCCCGCCAACATTAAAAGTTTGCACCCAGTTGTTCGGACGGTTTTCTTCGACAACAAAAATCCCCTGTAAACCCATCGGAATATGGGTGTGTGGCTGCACGTGGCAATGGTAATACATGGTGCCAGGTTGGCGGGGCCTAATCACATAGGTTTTACTTTCCCCAGGCATCGTATCCATGTTGCTGGTTTGGCCTACGCCATCGTTGCCTGTGCCGCTATGATCCATAAATGGGTGGTCTATGCCGTGCAGATGGATTGAGTGCGGCAGATAGTGCGTGTTTTCCAGGACGATCCATACGACATCGTTTTGCTCAACACGAATGACGGGGGATGGTGCCCGTAACAGAGGATTTGCAATCGGTTCATAAAGGCTGCGGGTAGACATGTCCCGGGTCTTTGGGGCAAACACCCAGAAGGTTGGTTGTATGCCAGGGGCGATATCGAATGTGGTTATCGGCTCTTTAACGTCAGGGGAATGGCCGTTGATTTCGACGACTTCCAGTTTGATGATGATCTTGTCTGGATCGCCGTCCTTGTCCATGTCGTCAGACATGGTGATGGCATCCGAAGCCAACTGGGTTGCCATGAGGGTTTCCATGGAAATGTTGTTGGTGCCTTTGACAAAGGCGGCAATATCTTCTGGCGCATCAGGGTCGCATAAGAGTGATTCCTGGATTTTTACCCCATCGATAACCTGTTCGTTACGCGCTTCGGGCGAAATGAAGTTGGAGCAGACGGGTTCTACAGGGCCTAATTCAACTTTGGCCGAAGGCGGTAAATCGGTGGCTGCGAAGCTGGCGGTATGGATAAACAGTAGCAGTACGCTACCCCATAAGGTGATGGGAAGTTTTTGTTGCATAGGGTTGCCTCGGTAAATCGCAGTTTTTAAGCCCGCCGCAGCCCAAAACGGGAAGCGGCAGATTATTATCATCCCCTATTTTATCCGAATATCGATAATATGAAAGTAGATACTTACTCGAGTTGAATAAGTTCACACTTAGGTGGGGTGGTTAATGCAACTGGGAAGTGGCAGGTTTAATCAATGATTCTTGTTCTGCGTAAAGGTGCTGCGAAATGCAATGGCGGCAAGGTATTGATTACGGCAATCAACAGTAAGCATGGCTTGTCTCTGTTAGGCGCTGAAAATACCATGATATTTTTCTGAATTGAATGCGACTGGTTGGCTAATGAATGTTTTGTTTGGGACTCGAAGTTGAGCTTTTTAGGTTTGCCTAACAGCTAATTCCCCCTGCAATGACAGAGACTTATGGAGCGTAGATTTGTGGATAATTTTTTCTTGTGGGGGTGCGGTCACCTGTAGACAGAGGTTCTGCAAATCTTCTATATCGAAGGTCGAGTAATTATTGACGGCGGTGAGTACTTTGTATCGGTTGTTATGGCAAAAAAGTTCATTTCCTCAACAGTTTTTTTATATATAGCTTTGACACAACCCTATATCTCGTGTTAAAAATTACCTCGTTGAAAATACTTCGACAACCTACTCACGACATTTGTTGAGTTGCGCCCCTTGCAAGAGGGGGGATAAAAAAATATTAATAACTATAGAGGATTTTAAAATGGCTGAAGCACAAGAAAAAGATAATACCTGGGTATGGGTTGGTTTCGCAATCGCATGTATCATCTTGTTGGTTGTAATGCTGAAGAAAGATGAAACCAAGCATTTGCAAAGTGGCGCTGTAGCAGCAAGTAACGCTGAAGTTGATGCGAACTTAACAAAGAAACACTCTCTTTTAGGCGCTAACAACACCGCTAAGTAAAGTTTTGAGGTTTAGTGCTGCCCTTCACGTTAATTTGATGAAGGGCAGTATATTCCTTACATTGTTTTCGGCTATTCCCTAGCAAATCTTAAAATTATTTAATCTTCTCTTGAAGCTGGCGAATTTCCTCTTCCAGCGTTTTCACTTTTTTTATCAATTCAGGCAATTTGCTGATTGCAATTTGTTCCTTGTAGGCGGTTTTCTTTTCTTTAGCAGGGCTGCCAAAAAATTGTGAGCCTGCGGGTACATCACCAGCCACACCTGAACGAGCCATAACCACCGCGCCTTGCCCGATAGTGACATGGTCTGCTATACCCGAGCTGCCCGCCAGAATAGCGTAATCCTGGATATTACACGAACCGGAAACGCCGGTCAGGCCGCACATGATGACGTGTTTACCTACTTTATTGTTGTGCCCGATTTGCACCAGATTATCTATTTTGCTGCCCATGCCAATGGTTGTGCTGCCTAATGCGCCCCTGTCGATACAGGTGTTGGCACCAATTTCGACATTGTCTTCGATGACCACATTGCCAACCTGCGGGACTTTAATGTGGGCATTGTTCCTGAATTTATAGCCAAAGCCATCGGCACCGATAATCGCTCCTGAATGGATGGTCACGTTATTGCCGATGATTGTGTCGTCATAGATCACAGAGTAGGGATGAATTCGGCAGTTTTGCCCGATAGTCACATTGTTGCCGATGTAAGCACCCGCGAGTATTGCTGTGTTATCGCCGATGCTGGTGTGTTCGCCAATGACGGCATAAGGCCCGACAAACAGGGCATGGCCTAATGTTGCGGTCTCGTCGATTACTGCTTGATCGGCGATCTGGCTGCTATATATTTTAGTCGGATGTAATTGTCCGACAGCTTTAATGAAGCTCATTTCTGGGTCGGCACAGATAAGTAATGCTGTGTTTTCCGGAATATTCTCTACGACAAAACCTTCGGCTATAAAACAAGCCGTTGCGGTCGAATTTTTGATATACCGAGCGTATTTGGCATTAGTCAACTGAGTGACTTGACCTTGTTGGGCGCAGGTGATGTCAGCGGCAGAATTAACTAAAGCAGAAGGGTCACCGCCCTCGATACGTGCTTCGCATAAAACCGCAAGATCTTTTAATGTGATGGACATAGTTATCTCAGTTATTTTTCGTTCGTAGTGTAGCAAATATAAGGCAATGTACGGCATTCGCCCAAGAAATAGGCCGCCTAAATGGCTAACCAGTGACCAGACTTCCCACCCTCTTTTTCCAATAGCCGGACGGATTGCATCACCATGCCTCGATCAATACCTTTACACATATCATAAATGGTGAGCAAGGCAATTTGTGTGGCGGTCAGTGCTTCCATTTCTACGCCTGTCTGACCAGTGGTTTTGACTGTCGTTTGGCAGCGCACCCGATTGTTGTCAAGTTCTGGAGTCAGGTCAATTTCGACATGAGTGATGAAAATTGGATGGCAAAGCGGAATCAACTCCGCCGTTTTTTTGCAGGCCATGATGCCCGCTATTCTGGCTATGGCGAGGACATCTCCTTTTTTATGCCCCATCTCGACAATTAATTTCAGCGTTTCAGGCTGCATCTCAATATAGCCTTCGGTTACTGCAATACGTTGGGTGACCAATTTGTCACTGATATCGACGATATGGGCTTCACCTGCCTGATTAAAATGTGGTGTGTAGGTCATTTGTGGGTAAAATTACGGTTTACTACAGTTTAAGTCATCATGATTTGTGTGGTTATTGTGTGACTTCGGGAATGTTTATGTCAATTAAAGTACGTTATTTTGCAAGTTTAGGTGAGCGCGTGGGTCAGGCAGAAAGCGACTTGGGGTTTACGCAAGCCATGACGGTGTGGGATGTGTGGCAAATTGATACTTTAGGAAAGCCAATTCCTGATAATGTGTTGGCGGCAGTCAATATGGAATATGCAAATCTTGATTGCCAAGTACAAGATGGTGACGAAGTTGCATTTTTTCCACC
>JABFSV010000320.1 GCA_013140405.1 Methyloglobulus sp.
ATATAAGGTTCGTCTTTAGTGACGATAGTCAACACAATGATCTGTTCATGCAAAACGTGATTGTGTTCAAGGTTATGTAAGAAAACCTGCGGTACACCGTGTAGGCTTCGGGTCAAATAAATTGCTGTGCCTTTTACCGTTACGGGTGGATTTTTTTGCAGTTCTGCTTCGAGATCCTCAAACAACACGCGTTTTTCGTCTTGGCGCTCTGACAACAGTTCACGGCCTTTAATCCAGGTAGTAATAATCAAGAATAGCACTGTGGCGACTGCTAATGGCAACCAACCCCCGGTGGGGATTTTCAGGCTATTGGCGGAAAAAAACAGGATATCAACAACCAAAAAAGTTAACAAAAAGATCAAGCTCGTGGCTGTGTGCCACTTCCACAGCTTACGTATGACGATGAACGCCAGCACGGTATCGATAATCATCGTGCCGGTGACCGCGATTCCGTAAGCAGAAGCCAGTGCCGATGAGGATTGAAAACTTAACACCAACACGAATACCGAAAACATCAGCATCCAGTTAACAGCAGGAACATAGACTTGTCCCATTTCATCGCCAGAGGTGTGGAAAATATCCATACGTGGGCAATAACCCAGTTGAATCGCTTGCCGTGTAATTGAAAATGCGCCTGAAATGACCGCTTGCGAAGCGATGACAGTCGCCAGGGTCGATAAAATCAACAAGGGATACAACGCCCAGCTCGGAGCAAGTAAATAGAATGGATTTTGGATGGCATCAGGATGGGCAATCAATAACGCACCTTGCCCGAAATAATTGAGCAGTAATGCCGGAAAAGCGAAGCCCAGCCAAGCGTAACGGATTGGTTTCAAACCGAAATGCCCCATATCCGCGTATAACGCCTCCGCGCCAGTAATTGCCAGCACTACCGCACCCATAATCAAAAAGCTGTGAAAGCCTAATTCCCACAGTAAATGTACCGCATGATAAGGGTTAATCGCCATCAACACGCCCGGTTCATGGATAATGTTGATCACGCCCATGATTGCCAGCACACCAAACCAGACACACATAACGGGGGCGAAAATTTTTCCGACCGCACCAGTACCTCTGGCTTGTACGATAAATAGAACGCTCAACACCGCGAGCGTAATGGGCAGAACGTAATCTTCCAACTGGGGGGCGACGACTTGTAAACCTTCCACCGCGCTCAGAACCGAAATTGCGGGGGTGATGATGCTATCGCCGTAAAATAATGTCGCGCCCAGTAAACCAAGCGTGACAATTAACCGCATCCGTCTGGGATTATCGCGCGAACCGTGCAGTGCGAGCGTCATCAATGCCATGATGCCGCCTTCGCCTTTGTTGTCGGCACGCATGATGAAAATAGCGTACTTAATGGTCACTACCAGTGTTAACGACCAAAAAATCAGCGACAGTACGCCTAGCACATGGTCGTGATTTATCAGTAAACCGCCGTGGAAAACTTCTTTCAGCGCATATAAGGGGCTAGTACCGATGTCGCCGAACACGACACCAATCGCACCTAAGGCCAGCGAAGCTAGTTTTTTATTGGACTGGTTTTCTGAATTTGCGGACATTATTAACAATGGTTGTGAGTGACTTTAAATGGTGGCTCAAAATATCCTTATCTTAGAGTCTAAGAATATGATTATTTAGCATTCCCCAGAAAGTTACGGCCAATTTGATACACTAAAGGTAATAATGAAATGGCAATAATACTTAAAATGACGAGTTCAAAATTCTTCTTCACGATGTCGAGATTACCGAATTGAAAGCCTAACGTGACAAGCCCACCTACCCACAATATTGCACCCGTAATACAAAAAAGCAGGTAACGCGGGTAGTGCATATTGCCTGCACCCGCCACAAAAGGGGCGATAGTCCTAATTATAGGTATAAAACGGGCAATGATGACGGTTCTACCGCCATATTTATCGTAATAGGCTTCAGTTTGGTTGATATAGTCACGTTTGAAAAAACCTATTTTTTCACGCGACTTAACCTTAGCCCCAAAAAATTTGCCAATAACATAATTGAGGTTGTCGCCCATTAAGGCGGCGGCAATTAAAAGCGCAATCAACAAGTAGACATCCAATTGTCCGGTGCTGGCCCCTAACGCACCAACGGCGAATAGCAATGAATCACCTGGTAATAAGGGCATGACCACCAAGCCAGTCTCACAGAAAATAATCAAGAATAATATGGCGTAAGTGAGTGTGCCGTATTGTGCCAATATACTGGCAAGATGGGTGTTAAGGTGAAGAAAAAAATCAAGGATTTGTGCAATTAAGTCCATAAGTGTCAAGTTTTATGCCATATATGCCTCTATTGTATAGAGAAATCAATTTAGCTGATACCTCAGTTCCCACCCCAAGGCAACTCAGGGAAAAACTCTGCCTGCATCCGTTGGCAATAATCCACCAGGTTTTGCTTGCCCAAGGCATAATTTTTCAGTGGCGACTCGATGGGACAACCCAGGGTGTTAACGAGAACCCCATAAGCGCTTGCATCCAGGCTAGTTGGGCTTTTGCCCATGAAATACGGTTTGGTGCCGAGAAAATTGGCGAGACTCTCAATATCTTCCTTACCGAGTTGAAACGTTTCCTCCTGTGTTAGCCGGCCCAATCCGTGTCCCTTGATTTGTGATTTGATCTTCATGCGATAAATCGTTGCCGCTAGGTCGCGGGCAACCGGCGGCAAGCCGCTGAAAATCGCTTGCTTATTCGTTTGCCAATTTTCATCCGTGTAATTCCAGCGCGTGAACATACTAGCCCAATACAGATGCTCTTCCAATAACCGCTCATAGGCCCTGGCTATGCCTTGTTGTTCAGGTGAAAGCAGCGCCGTGTCATTATCGCCATAAGTTGCCTTGAGATAATTCACGATCACACGGGAATCAGAGAATTTTTGATCCCCATCTTCGATATATGGCAGTT
>JABFSV010000068.1 GCA_013140405.1 Methyloglobulus sp.
ATAACACCAATCGGCAAGCCATGTTTGAAAAGCCCGATTATGTGTTCAAAGATGGTGAGTTGGTGGTGGTTGACGGTAAAGTCGTCCATACCAAGTGGGGTACAACCCACGTCGTCAGGCCGGATTTCGATCCATCGGTAGAAAAAGATTTGAAATCGTATTTTGATCGTTATCTCACCATGAAACTGGGTAACTTTAAAATCAGCGACGATGAGATTACGGAAGATGGGCGGGGGAGTTTGACGGTGCATCCCACTGTGGGAGGTGCGGCATGATTATCAACGGCGTAACCATCGACGCAACTTTTGCCGAAGCCTTTCCAATGAAGGCAACACGGGCGATTATCACTGCCCACAATGAAAAG
The DNA here is from genome assembly GCA_013140405.1 of Methyloglobulus sp. Lineage (GTDB taxonomy): Bacteria > Pseudomonadota > Gammaproteobacteria > Methylococcales > Methylomonadaceae > Methyloglobulus. Next base: position 365 of record JABFSV010000068.1, read on the forward strand.
TGGGCGATGATAGCCGCGCAATCTATGACGGGATTTGCGACTTCGGTCATTGCATGTGGCTGTGAGGCGGGTATAGACCGAATCTTAGACCCTTCTGAAACACCCGATGGTCGGCCCGGTGTAGCGGTGATGATTTTCGCGATGGGCGGCAAAGGCTTAGCGAAACAGCTTGAAACCAGGGCAGGGCAGTGTGTGTTGACTTCCCCGACCTCGGCCTTGTTTGCCGGCATTGAAAGCACTATCAAAATACCACTAGGTAAAAACTTGCGTTATTTTGGCGACGGTTTTCAGATTGCGAAAGTCATCGCAGGTAAACGGTATTGGCGGATTCCCGTCATGGATGGTGAGTTTCTTACCGAAGCGACCACAGGGCAGGTTGATGCTATCGGTGGCGGTAACTTTTTGGTGTTGGCGCAATCACAAGAGCAAGCATTAACGGCCTGTGAAGCGGCAATTGAAGCCATGAATAAAGTCCCTAACGTCATCATGCCGTTTCCAGGTGGGGTAGTGCGGTCGGGTTCTAAAGTCGGTTCCAAATACGCGGCGCTCAACGCTTCAACCAATGATGCGTTTTGCCCGACCTTAAAAGGCGCGACCAAAACCGAGCTTTCACCTGACATTGAATCGGTCATGGAAATTGTGATTGATGGCTTAAGCAAGGAAGCTATTGATAAAGCTATGCGAGCGGGCATCCAAGCGGTTTGCGACCTGGGCGCGGCTAAGGGCATCAAACGCATCAGTGCTGGGAATTATGGGGGTAAATTAGGGCCGTTTCACTTCCATTTACAGGAGATTATGGCATGAGCGCATTGACCTTTACCTTGAAAACCCAGCCCAAGCAGCGTGTTGATATGTCACCGTTAGTATCTGCCAATTTAACAGGCAAAACGACGGATGAAATCGCTGCGATAACTTTACAATGTGGCAAGCAAAAAATTCCAGTAGGTGGGTTGTTCACCATTGCTGGTGATGACGCGCAATCTATTGTCATCAACAACAGCTATGACAAACTGGATTTTATCGGCAAAGAGCTGGATGGCGGCAGCATTACCGTGAATGGCGATGTGGGCGCTTATCTTGGCATGGGCATGAAATCTGGCGAAATAAAAGTTTCCGGCAACGTCGGATTATATGCCGCTTGTGAAATGAAAAAAGGCACTCTGGAAATTTCCGGTAATGTCGGCGATTTTCTCGGTGCTGCGCTGCCAGGCAACAAAATGGGTATGAAAGGTGGCACTATCCTTGTTAAAGGTAATGTCGGTGAACGTGCTGGCGACCACATGCGGCGCGGTACTATCCTGATAGAAGGCAATGTGGGCGATTATTGCGGTTCGCGCATGACTGCCGGAACTATCGCTGTCATGGGTAATGCAGGTCGCAATCTAGGCTACGCCATGCGCCGTGGTACATTGCTGCTATGGAATAAATCCCAGTTACCCGCCAGTTTTAACGACTGTGGGACGCATACTTTAGGTTTTTTGCCGCTGCTGTTTGCTTCATTTAAAAATAGCAACTCTAAATTTGCTGACGCATCGGTTGCATTCAATCGCGTTCAACGCTATGCAGGGGATATGTCAGAAATGGGGCGGGGTGAGGTGCTGGTAAGGTTGTAATTCAGCGTGTGTTTGAATAAGCATTTGTAGAATATCCTTGGTGGGACTCGCTTGTTCCCAAGCTCTGGCTTGGGGAGCCACGCGTGAAGCTCTAGCTTCACGCAATAAGGGAAGCAAGAGCTTACCAAGGTAACGTTCCCAAGCCGGAGCTTGGGAACGAGCGAAATTTTATTTTACTCTGACCCCATTTATTTCGGCAATAGTTCTGCTAATGGTGGGTTTGTGCTTTATCCGAATAAATCGAATACTAATCAGCAGCAAAGCGTCTATAGTAAAAAATAATTATGGAGATAAGAATACTTTATTTGTTGGCGCATATTTTTATGGGTGCTTTTACGGGATTTATGTACATCAAACTTTTGAATTCTGCATCCAATATATCAAAATTTGTGTCTTACTTTTTTTATTTCGCTGTTATTTTAGGATTAGTTAAATCGATTGTGTGGATAACAAAGACGGCATTAATCTCAGAAGTAAATAATTTACTTTCCACTATTCTGATGCTTTTGTCTGTTTATCCTGGTGTCCTTCTTGCAAAGAAACTGTTTAAACTCTCAAAATAAACCCGTAGATACCGTCTTAAAAGTCAACATATAGAAGCATAATTAGGTTGATAAGGAAGTCGGGTTTTAAGGACACCAAAGCATAGGTGGGCGAGCTTACGCATGACCGCACCCAATGCGGACATTTTGGACTTGCCGTTTGCCTGTAGTCGGCAATACAAGGCTTTCAGGTGTGGGTTGTGCTTGGTTGCGACAATCGCAGCCATATAGAGGACGGCGCGGATTCTTGCGGGGCCTGCCTTGGACAAGCGAGGCCCAGAGTGTGTAAAAACGTCGTGGTATAATTAGCCATCCCATGGTTGGAGCCAAGTTGATGAAGCGATTCATAGAAGGCGAATGTCGCACCCAAACGACCTTGATGCCAGAGAGCCTAGACGA
>JABFSV010000016.1 GCA_013140405.1 Methyloglobulus sp.
GGGAAGCTCTGCATGCTGCGATTGCGAATTATCGCGGGGAAGAATGGAAAGATGACCATGAGGAAGGCGCTTTGATCTGTAAGTGTTTTGCGATTGATGCGGTAATGATTGAAGAAATGGTTTGGGCCAATAAACTGCGTACAGTTGAAGATGTGACCAACTTTACTAAAGCTGGTGGTGGTTGTGCCTCTTGTCATGAGGACATTGAAGCCATCCTTGAAAAAGTATTGGCTGAGAAAGGGGAAAAATTTGACCCAACTGCTGCACCTGTAGAAGCCCCAGTAAAAATTGCAGCCGTTAAAGCCCCGCTGACCAATTTGCAGCGCATCAAAAAAATCGAGCAAGTGCTGGAATCGTTAAGACCAGCACTAATGGCGGACGGCGGTGACGTAGAATTAGTTGAAGTGATTGGTAACACAGCATACGTCAATATGACTGGCGCATGTAATGGTTGCCAGATGGCGGCAATGACCATTGCAGGAATCCAACAACGGCTGATGGAAGTGATGGGCGAGTTCATTAAGGTCGTGCCTGCAACCGAAATGGCAAAACTGGTCAATATAGGGGTGGCGTAATGTCTGATATTTATCTGGATAATAATGCGACTACTCGGGTCGATCCGGCGGTGGTTGATGTAATGATTCCCTACTTTCTTGAGCAGTACGGTAATCCATCATCGATCCATAAGTTTGCCGATGGCGTAGCACGAGGCCTTAAACACGCCCGGCAACAGGTGCAAGCGTTGATTGGCTGTGAGCATGATTCGGAAATCATATTCACCTCATGCGGTACTGAATCCAACTCGACTGCATTGCTGTCTGCGATAAAAGCGCAGCCGAATAAAAAGGAAATCATTACCACCACGGTTGAGCATCCGGCAATTTTAAGCTTATGTGAATATCTTGAAAAAGATGGCTACACCATCCATCGGATGCCAGTGGATAAGGCCGGACGATTGAATCTTGAATCGTACAAAAAACTGTTATCCGATCAAGTGGCAATAGTATCGGTCATGTGGGCCAATAACGAAACAGGCACAATCTTCCCTGTCGCGGAAATGGCAGAGATGGCAAATGCCGCAGGTGTGATGTTTCATACCGATGCTGTCCAGGCGGTTGGCAAAATACCTATGATGTTACAAGATACCAAAATTGATATGTTGTCCTTATCTGGACATAAATTACATGCGCCGAAAGGTATTGGTGTGTTGTACCTCCGTCGTGGCACTCGCTATCGCCCATTATTACGCGGCGGGCATCAGGAACGCGGCAGACGCGCAGGTACCGAAAACAGTGCATCGATTGTCGGCCTTGGTAAAGCCTGTGAGTTGGCGTTAGAGTTTATCGAGTATGAAAATACCAAAGTCAAAGCTATGCGTGACCGTCTGGAACGTGGAATAACTGAACAAATTCCTCATTGTTTTGTGACTGGCGACATGTACAACCGTCTGCCTAATACGACTGATATAGCCTTTGAGTATATCGAGGGCGAATCGATTTTGATGTTGCTGAATAAAGCTGGAATTGCGGCATCAAGTGGTTCGGCTTGTACTTCAGGATCATTAGAGCCTTCACATGTGATGCGGGCAATGGATATTCCATACACAGCAGCCCACGGAACGATCCGGTTTTCCTTTTCGCGCTATAACTCGATGTCAGAGGTCGATGAAGTATTGAAAGTGATGCCAGGAATTGTTGCCACCTTACGTAAGTTGTCGCCTTATTGGGAAGGTGACGGCCCTGTGGCTGATCCTGAAAAAGCATTTGCACCGACATACGCATAGGAAAGAATCGAATATTACCCTAATCACATTTTTACAGTGAATTATGAAAACCCAATCTCGCCATATAATCATAGATGACACCACGCTCAGGGATGGTGAGCAATCCGCCGGGGTTGCTTTTTCCCTGGGTGAAAAGCTGGCAATTGCAACGCAACTGTCAGGCTTGGGCGTGCCAGAACTTGAAATTGGCATTCCCGCGATGGGGGCGGTAGAACGGGAAGAAATCAAGGCAATTGCCGCTTTGGGTTTGCCTTCAAAGCTTCTGGTCTGGTCAAGGATGCGTCGGGATGATTTACGGCTCTGCCTGGGTTTGAATGTAGATAAGGTAGATTTATCTATCTCGGCATCTGACCAGCATATTCAGCATAAACTCAAGCAAAGCCGGAGTTGGGTGTTAGAAACTATTACCTGTTGTGTTCAAGAAGCGCGAAGTTTAAACATGGAAGTTTGCGTAGGCATGGAAGATGCGTCAAGGGCAGATATCGACTTCTTAATACAAATGGCTGAAACCGCTCAACTGGCAGGGGCGAGCAGAATTCGTTTCGCTGATACAGTTGGCATTATGGAACCTTTCGGCGTATTTGAAACGATTAAAAAAATACGGGCAGCCACTGATCTTGAAATTGAAATGCATGCCCATGATGACTTGGGGCTGGCTACTGCCAATACCCTTGCAGCAGCATTGGCAGGTGCCACGCATGTTAATACCACTGTTAACGGACTAGGCGAAAGGGCAGGTAATGCGGCACTGGAAGAAGTAGTCGTTGGCTTAAAGCAACTCTATAACATTGAAACAGGTGTTAACTTACAGAATTTCCCTGCCCTTTCCGACCAAGTTGCCAGCGCATCAGGTGATGCCATCGGTAGCCGCAAAAGCCTGATTGGAAAAAATGTTTTTAGTCATGAAGCAGGCATTCATGTCGATGGTTTATTAAAAGATCTAAAGAATTATCAAGGCGTTGATCCTGCTCTGGTTGGTCGTAGCCATCAATTGGTACTCGGCAAACATTCTGGTACACAAGGAGTCATCCATGCCTATCAACAAATAGGCATACCCGTTAGTCAAATACAGGCACAAGCCTTATTAATCGAGGTCAGGCGGTTTGTCAGTGATACTAAGCAAACCCCGAAAGCAGTCGATCTTAATCGATTTCATCAAAATCTTTAATTGAGGTGATTTATGAATGAAGATATCGAAAACCTAACAAACGAACCAGAAGTACCGAAAGTGTTTGAAGCACCTGAGCAGGATGACCGTTATCCGGGTACTTTTTTTAGGATTCCTGGAATACCTGTTCTCGGCGAGACAACTTGGAGTATTACCTAATGGTCAGGGTCGTGGCAGAAAATGTAAACGTCAACTTGGAACGGCCATTGGGATTTTTTGCCCTATGGAAAGAAGATGTCCATTGCGTTTTTGGCCGCGACCCTGCAGCTCATAGTGTTTGGGAAATATTACTGACTTATTCTGGTGTGCATGCGGTGTTGATGCATAGGGTTAGTCATCGGTTATGGAAAGCCAACTGGAAATTGATCGCCAGAATCTTGGGCGCGATTGCCAAAATGTTTACCAGTGTTGACATCCATCCAGGCGCTACTATCGGGCGGCGCTTATTTATCGACCACGCATTAGGTGTCGTGATCGGTGAGACTGCCGAAATCGGCAACGATGTCACGTTGTATCACGGTGTTACCTTAGGTGGTACGACCTGGAACAAGCAAAAGCGTCACCCCACGCTAGGAAATAATGTGCTGGTGGGTTCTGGTGCCAAGATTTTAGGTGCCATTACCTTGGGAAACAATGTGCGGGTGGGCGCTAATTCCGTCGTCGTCAAAGATGTGCCGCCGTGCTGCACGGTTGTCGGCATTCCAGGCAGGATAATTCAAAGTAAAGGCACGCAAATTCAAAGTCGGCATGGCATTGACTTAGACCATCATTTGATTCCAGACCCGGTAGGCAAAGCCATCGCCTGTCTTATCGAGAGGATTGATGAACTTGAAGCCAAGCAAAGCCAATTTTCTGAAGAAAGGCAAGTCGCAGTTGCTGAAGATTCATCTAAAACGCCGATGCATGATGACGAGTGTGTCACTTGTGATGCTGAAAACATTTGCCTTCCTAAAAAGGAACAAACCGTAAAACTTAGGGTGAGCGCTTAAATGGATCTGTTAGATTTTGAAGCACAAGGCTTATATTTTGAAGAACCCGAAGTGGCGGGTGTAAAAGAGTTAATCGCAGCCGCTGCGGATAATTATGCCGCTGGTACTGCTGAGGTTCCTTTGCTTAGGGCATATTTTCTGGCACCTGAGTCATTGAACGTATTGGTTGCTTTAAACCGGTTTTACTATTATCAGCACCGTCTGGAAGATGCCCTTTTGGCAACGAATAAGGCCTTGATGGTGATCAGGCCAATGGTGGCTTTTCCTGAAAACTGGCGCGATTTAAAAATAGAACATATAACGAATTCGCCTACCGAATCGTTAACCCAGATCAGGTTGTATTTGTTTACCCTGAAAGCGGTTGGCTTTTTAAATATGCGCTTGGAATACCTGGAGATTAGCCGAGCTATTTTTGAGAAATTGGTTAGCTTGGATAGCAAAGACCGAATTGGCGCGAAAGGTTTACTGGAGTTGGTGATTAACCGCCAAGCCGAAATCATGCCCAAACAGAGCGTTATAGCCTAATTATTGATTTGTGTAAGAGAGGTGGATATGTTGAAAGAAAAAACTGATTCAATACTGGCAATAATGTCGATTGTAGCCTTCATTATATTGGCTATTTATCTGTTAATTCAGGATGCGTCCCTAGTTGGCCCAAGTTGATGACTGGAGAGAAACAATGAGTTTTGAAGAAGAACTGGAAGAACTAGAATCTGCTGAAGATTTTTTACAATATTTTCAGTTGGACTATATCCCAAGTATTGTCCATGTCAATCGCCTGCACATTTTGCAGCGGTTTCATGATTATTTGCAACAGGCTGCTGAGGGCATGCCAGAAGATGAAGCCCCGAAACGGGAGGTTTACAGTAAACTCTTAATGCGTGCGTATCAGGATTTTGTGGAGTCCGATGCCCAAACCGAAAAAGTTTTTAAAGTGTTTGCTATGGGTGAACCACAATCCGCATTTGTTGCCCTGACTGATATTAAAACATGAAACCAGAGCGCTACGACGAAGGCCGTTTTGAGTATGGCGAATCGGTGCGGGTTACCCGTAATGTCCGTAATGATGGTACTTATCCCGAAATGGAAGTTGGGGAGTTGTTGATTCGTCGGGGTAGTGTCGGTAATGTCATTGAAGTTGGCACGTTCCTCCAAGACCAGATTATTTTTACCGTGCACTTCCTAAATCATGGCCGAATGGTGGGTTGTCGTCTTGAAGAATTGATCGGTGCTGAAGAACCCTGGAATCCCAGTCGCTTTGAGTTTAGGGATAAGGTGGTTTGCACCATCGATTTGGGGGTAAAAGGAAATATCCTGTTTGCCAAAGGTACGGAAGGTGAAGTATTCAAGGTACTCAGGGAAAGTGAACAGATTCAATATCATGTGGCGTTTCAGGGCAAAGTCCTGCAAGTGCCTGAACCAGCGCTTGCCCCAGCGCACCCAGAAACTTTCAAAGAGCCAGAGTTTTAAACATGACTCCATCCTCTAAAACATTGGCCCGAAATGATGGAACGCAAGCCTACAATGTACTTAGGGCTGCATTAGCCTTATTTAAAAAAGCACCCAGTGAGCTGGCCGAAACTGAACTTACCCAAGCCCAGCGGCAGGCAGCTAATGAATATAAGCTCGAAACCCGTGTGCTTAATTCCAAGGAAGCGTCAAATGTAATTATCACCGACCAAGAATTGCAACGTGCTTACCAGGAAATAAGTGGGCGTTACGACGATGAAGCACAATTTTTAAAAGACCTGGAAAAAAACCAGCTCGATGAAGAGGCGTTGCGTTCTGCACTTTATCGTCAGTGCCGGGTCAATACGGTGCTGGATCTTATCGCCAGTCGCGCACCCAAGATCAGTGATGTCGAAATCGGTATTTATTTCCACCTGCATCCAGAGCAGTTTCAGCTTCCTGAGCGGCGTGAAGCAAGCCATATCCTGATTAGCATAAATCCCGATTACCCCGAAAACACGGCAGAAATGGCGCTTAGCCGCGCCCAGGAAATTACAGATAGACTACGCAAAAAACCTTATAAGTTTGCTGATCTGGCATTGAAGCATTCGGAATGTCCAACCGCACTACAAGGCGGTGTGCTAGGGAAATTTCCACGCGGCAAACTCTATCCAGAATTGGATGAGGTGCTATTCAAGTTAAAGCCGAGTGAAATTAGCGATCCCGTTAAATCAGAAATCGGCTTCCATGTCTTGTTATGTATGAGCATCCAAAAGGCCGAAAATCTTTCCTTGGCTAAAGCAACACCCAAAATTCGACAATTGATGACTGAACGCGCTAGACGGATTTGTCAACGCGCCTGGGTTGCCAATTTACCTGCACTTGAACCTGGAGTAAGCCATCATGAGTGATAAAGAAATAAAGCACTGTTCTTTTTGCGGGATTGCCCAATCCGCTTCAGTGCCATTGATTGCAGGGTCTGAGGGTTTTATTTGTGGGGCTTGTGTGTCATTGGCTAATCAAGTGGTCAGTAACTGGAGCCGAAAAAAAGAGCTTTCCGAAATGCAGGGTGCATTACCCATTCCAGCGAAGATAAAGGAACACCTTGACCAGTATGTTATCGGTCAGCACTTGGCGAAAGAAATATTGTCTGTGGCTGTCTATAACCACTACAAACGCCTCAAGCATGAAAGCGGCGATGCTGGCTTGGGCGAATTCGATAAGGATGTGGAAATTGGCAAATCGAATATCCTGCTAATAGGGCCTTCGGGAACAGGAAAAACTTTACTGGCTAGCACGTTGGCGAAAATTGTCGGCGTGCCTTTTGTGGTGGCAGATGCGACGACACTGACACAAGCTGGCTATGTCGGCGATGATGTGGAAAATATCCTGGTCAGGTTACTGGATGTCGCGGAAGGTAATTTGGCGAATGCGGAATGGGGCATTGTCTATATCGATGAAATCGACAAAATTGCCCGTAGCCCAGAGCAACAAACCGGAACTCGAGACGTTTCCGGCGAAGGCGTACAACAGGCTTTATTGAGACTGGTCGAAGGCTCGCACGTTAAGATTTCCGCTAAAGGCCAGCGTAATAAAGATGGAGAATCCACTATCGATACCCGCAATATTTTGTTTATTGCTGGAGGTTCATTTCCTGGTTTAGAAAAGCATGTCGAAAAACGTTTGATGCCAACTAATTCTGCAATCGGTTTTCATGCGGAAATGAACAAGCAGGGCGATAAACCTGCCCTGGAAGATATGCTCAATGCTACCCAGCCCAGTGATCTCCGCAAGTTTGGGTTAATCCCGGAATTTATTGGGCGCTTTCCCATCCTCGCACCATTGGAACCGCTGGATGTAGATGCATTAATCCGGGTTTTAACCGAACCGAAAAATGCACTGGTACGCCAATACCAACAGTTGTTTGCCTATGAAGGTGTTGAACTGAAATTTGAACAGGATGCCTTGGTTGAAATTGCCGAAAAAGCCATCGAGCGTGAAACGGGTGCGCGTGGTCTGCGTAGCATCATGGAGCATATTTTGCGAAAAACCATGTTTGATATTCCTTCTTACGATGACGTTGAAGAGTGCATTATTGATGCTGATGTGGTTAAGGGTGGAGGGGAAGTCAAGTTAATCAGGAAAACTGAAGATAAAATCAGGCAACAGGCAGGGCAGCAATAGCCAGGCATCCATACAAATCATTTAGCCGTCTTTCCGGCAGGGATCGCCGGAATCCAGTACACATGGATGTAGAAACCAAAATAACAACGTGAGACTTATGAAAACAGAAGACAAGATCCGCAAGCAATTGGAAGAAAATCCGATCATTCTCTATATGAAAGGCATACCGGCTAATCCGCAATGTGGATTTTCTGGCAAAACAGTCGGCATCCTTAATGCGACCAACATCCCTTATGCGTATGTGAATGTACTGGAAGCGCCGTTTATCCGCGAGAAGTTACCCAGCATTTCCCACTGGCCAACCTATCCACAATTGTTTGTAAATGGGGAGCTCGTCGGTGGCTGCGATATTGTCGAGGAGATGTCCATTAACGGTACTTTGTTGCCATTATTACAAACTGGCATTCCGAAAAGTTCAGCAGAAAATGACTCGTTATCAACCTATGATGTCGAGCAATTAGTTAAGAAAGATATTAACGATGCCGAGGTGATGATTGAAGGTGAAGGCTGTGATTTATTGATAACAGTTATTAGCACTCAATTTAACGATTTAACCTTGGTAAAAAAACAGCAACTGGTTATGGCAACGTTAAAAGAGCCGTTAGCATCAGGCAAACTTCATGCGGTCAGCGTGAAAGCTTATACGCCAGACGAATGGCAAGCTTTGCAAGTTCAGAAACCTTCAGGCCTATTGCAAATACAGCTTTAATTTTGAATATAAAGGTACATAGGCGCATAGAAAAAACTATTTTGATGACCTGGTGAGGTGGTTTATGGCTAAGGTAGGCATTTTTTTTGGAACAGACACCGGCAATACCCGTCGCATAGCTAAAGATATATCGGTTAGTTTGACCTCAGCCATCGCCGCAAAACCAGTCAATATCCGTAACTCCTCAGTTGACGACTTGATGAAGTTCGATACCCTGATTTTAGGTTCACCCACTTATGGTGAAGGCCAGTTACCCGGCTTATCCACCGGTAATGCGACCGAGAGCTGGGAAGAGTTTTTGCCAAAACTGGATGGGCAGGATTTTAGTGGTAAAAAGGTGGCGATCTATGGCTTGGGCAACCAAAAAGGTTATCCGTGTGAATTTGTGGATGCCATGTATTATTTATATGAACGGTTTAGGCAATGTGGCGCAACCATGATTGGTGAATGGGAAATTGACGGCTACAAATTTCAAAATTCTAAATCGGTTATTGATAACCGTTTCGTCGGTTTGGCATTGGATCAGGAAAATCAAAAAGACCTTACTCCGGAAAGATTGGAAACCTGGCTAAAAATGCTGGCGGTAGCTTGGGATTGAGGCTTTCCAGTCGAAGCATGGCCGACTCAGGAATAGTTATGGCAAACGACAAATACAAACTGGTTTGCACTTTTGATGAGTTACAAGGTGTCAGTTATTTAACCCGTAGCATTCAGTTTAAGAAGCAGCCAACCTCTGCTATTCTGTTTATGTTTGAAGGCATTCCCTATGCTTACGTCAACCATTGCATGCACATGCACCGCCCGCTTAACTGCGAACAGGATGCCATTTTTGATGAAACCGGTAAATATCTGCGTTGCTCCATGCACGGCTTTATCTTCGACCCTAAAACCGGCGAATGCCAAAGCCCGGTGTGTTTAGGGCAACGTTTGCAAGCGCTGCGTTTGGAAGATATTGAAGGCACGTTGTATTTTGCTGAAAAGCATCTGACGCTTGTCGATTAAAAGGGCATTCCGATGATTGAAGAATTAGCGGTCGTTGTGAAAATAGAAAACTACCAAGTCTGGGTTGTCGGCGGGCAAAACAGCGCATGCGGTGGCTGCCTTCAAAAAGCATCGTGTACAACTAATGCACTCGGTAGTGTGTTAAAGAAGAAATCAGTCCGGGTTGATACTGATATTGAATTAAAAACTGGCGATCAAGTCATGGTCGCCATAGATGAAGCGGTCTTGCTACAGGCTTCCTTAGTATTGTATTTATTACCGCTAATCGCATTGTTCACCAGTGCCGGCGTTGCAGACTGGCTCTTGGCAGATAACATCAAGTATGCAGATTTATGGATTGCTGCCAGTGCCTTTTCGGGGTTTTTACTATGCTTATGGTTGATCAACAAAGCGCAAAACTTAATGATACTGGGTTATTACGCTCGTCCCATCGTCGTAAAGAAAATTTAGCCTTGCATGGCAGAATGAATGTTTGGGCAATTGATAAAGACATACCGCTTAAACTGCTGCTATTGGAGTTGGTGCATTGTTACGGAGAAAATACCCTGGCATTAAACGCCCAAGAACAACATTACCAGGCTGTTGAAATTAGCGTCATGGACAATCCCAACCTTGCGGCTTATATCTTCACTTTCGGCCAAAATGCAGGGTGTTACGGCATAGACCTGAAATATCCCATTTCTGCCAATAACATTGTCGGTGGCAATGAAAATCTCACCTTAGACCAAACTCTCGAAATAATTGCTATCCATCTTTTTTCATAAACCTTCATTATGCAGCCAGAACAATCAACTGAATGCCGTTATTTCGTCA
>JABFSV010000290.1 GCA_013140405.1 Methyloglobulus sp.
CCAAATCCACCTGCATTAGTCCCGCCTAGCTTAATCATCAGGCGGACTTCATTTCTGGAATCTGCTGAATCCAGGGCATCTTCATAGCTAATCTTACCTGCGGTATACAAATCAAATAGCGCCTGGTCGAATGTTTGCATCCCTTGTTCACGGGACGATTTCATCAGTTCTTTGAGCTTGTTGACCTCGCCCTTGCGGATATAATCCTTCGCCAGCGGTGTATTCAGGAGTATCTCGACAGCGGGATAACGGCCTTTTCCGTCCGCCCGTTTAATCAATTGTTGGGCGACTATGCCGCGTAAATTCAGTGACAAATCCATACACAACTGGTCGTGCATCTCATCAGGGAAGAAATGCAGGATTCTATCAAGCGCCTGGTTGGCATTGTTGGCATGTAGGGTGGACAAACACAAATGCCCCGTTTCGGCAAACGTGATTGCATTCTGCATGGTTTCACGAGTCCTGATCTCACCAATCAAAATCACATCAGGTGCTTGGCGCAAGGTGTTTTTTAAGGCAACTTCATAGGATTCCGTATCAATGCCCACCTCACGTTGGGTAATAATGCACCCCAAATGTGGATGTTGAAATTCTATCGGATCTTCTATGGTGATAATATGGCCGCTGCTGTTTTGGTTACGATACTTGATTAGGGAAGCCAAAGAGGTTGATTTACCCGTACCTGTTCCCCCAACAAAAATAACCAGCCCCCGCTTTTCCATAATCAAGTCTTTCAAGATGGGCGGCAAATGCAGGGCTTCTGAATCAGGAATTTGATTTTCAATCCGTCGTAACACCATACCCGCCGCATCGCGCTGAGTAAAAGCACTGATCCTGAACCGACCTAAACCAGGATAACCGACGGCAAATTGGCATTCTTTGGTATTTTCAAATTCACTTTTCTGCCGTTGATCCATGAGGCTCAGCACAATCATCAGGGATTGCTCGGCTGTAAGCAAGGTTTTGGACACCTCAACCAGCGCCCCATCGACTTTCATGGTGGGCGGCCTACCCGCAGTGATAAAAAGATCAGACGCTCTTTTTTTTACCATCAACTCTAATAAGGCTTTAAAATCCATAATCTTTCTCTGATTAGCGGAACATATCTTTATTGACGGCTTTGCTCATCGCCATCTTGGAATTGATCAAACCCTGATCGACGAGTTCCTTAAGGTTTTGGTCTAGTGTTTGCATGCCTTCCTTACGTCCGGTTTGGATGGCTGAATACATCTGCGCCACTTTGGCTTCCCGGATCAAGTTTTTGATAGCCGACGTACCTACCATGATTTCATGGGCGGCAATCCGGCCACCGCCTGTTTTCTTGAGCAGAGTTTGTGAGATAACCGCTTGCAAGGATTCGGACAACATCGACCTTATCATGTCTTTTTCTGCGGCAGGGAATACGTCGATAATCCGGTCTATGGTTTTGGCGGCGGAGGTAGTATGTAGCGTACCAAACACCAAATGCCCAGTTTCCGCCGCTGTTAATGCCAAGCGGATGGTTTCCAAATCCCGCATTTCACCAACCAGGATAATATCTGGGTCTTCCCGTAAAGCCGAGCGTAATGCCTCATTAAAACCGTGGGTATCCCTATGCACTTCGCGCTGATTTATAAGACATTTTTGGCTTTCGTGGACAAACTCGATAGGGTCTTCAACGGTCAGGATATGGGCATAATCATTTTGGTTGATGTGATTAACCATCGCCGCCAAAGTCGTCGATTTACCGGAACCTGTAGGCCCAGTCACCAATATAAGGCCGCGAGATTTGGTCGTCAGCTCGGCAAAAAACTTGGGGGCTTTTAAATCTTCCAGCGACAGCACCTTGGATGGAATCGTCCTGAAAACCCCAGCAGCGCCACGTTCCTGATTGAACGCATTCACCCGAAACCGCGCTATTCCAGGCAGCTCAAAGGAAAAGTCGGTTTCCAGGAATTCTTCGTAATCCCGCCGTTGCTTGTCATTCATGATGTCGTAAATCAGCGCATGAACCTCTTTATGCTCTAACGCTGGAATATTGATTCGCCTAATATCGCCATCAACCCGTATCATGGGCGGCAAACCTGCTGACAGATGCAAATCCGAGGCATTGTTTTTGACAGAAAAAGCTAGCAATTCGGCGATATCCACAGTTTACTCCTGGAACTCAAAAAGAAAGGTTACAAATCATCCGCTAACAATAGTTCAACTCTTCGCTTTTTTAAAGCGATATTGTTTAATAAACGATTACCGCCCATTAAACCACTTTCAACATGACAATTGCCCAAAGAATTCGTGTAATTCAGGACCAAATACAAGAATACTGCCGAGCTTGTGACCGCAGCCCAGAAACAGTCTTGCTGCTGGCAGTCAGCAAAACCAAGCCCGCAGCAGATATAGCCGCAGCCTATCAAACTGGGCAGCGCCATTTTGGGGAGAATTATTGCCAAGAAGCCTTGTTTAAGCAGCAAGCCCTAGGTGCGTATAACATAACCTGGCATTTTATAGGCCCCATCCAATCCAACAAAACAAAACTGATCGCCCCGCATTTTAGCTGGGTACACAGCGTTGATAGCTTGCGGATTGCCAAACGCTTAAGCGAACAAAGACCGGATAACCTGCCGCTGTTGAATATCTGTCTGCAAGTCAATGTCAGTGGCGAACAAAGCAAATCAGGGATTAGCCTAAATGAATTGCCGGAATTATGTGCGGCAGTAATGGCTCTGCCTCGGCTAAAATTACGAGGAGTGATGGCTATTCCTGCACCACAGCAAAACTACGAACAACAACGCCAACCTTATAGAACACTGGTTCAAGCGGTTGCTGGCTTAAAACAACCTGAGCTGGACACATTTTCCTTTGGTATGACCGATGATTTGCAAGCTGCAATCACTGAGGGCGCCACAGTAGTTAGGGTAGGCACAGCCTTA
>JABFSV010000227.1 GCA_013140405.1 Methyloglobulus sp.
ATAACGGGCAGGGTATCAACCGCAATGAAACCAATGACGACTTGTATGTAGTTGCACACAGGTACGAGCTGTGTGCAACTACATACAAGTCGTCATTGGTTTCATTGCGGTTGATACCCTGCCCGTTATAGATACCTAAACCCAAGATACCGTAATCGCCCGATGTCTTAAGCCCTTTCTTACTTAAATCTTTCCACAGCTTTTGGACATGCTCAGGCGACCAATAGGCAAATAGTCCCAGGTCACGTTCACTCGGTACCGCGCTGTTCAACGCATCGTTACGATCAAGGGCAAGGCGGTTTTGAGATGACTGTAAGTTTTCCCAACCGAACGGCACTTTCGATTGTCCAGCACGGATACGGTATTCATGTTTTTTATCGAAAGCAAGGTCTGCATAAGCATCGCGCAGTTGGGCAAAGTTTCCGTTGTCGATGGATGAGTCAACCGATGAGGCAAAATCCGGTTGGAGATACAACGATACATAATCATTGACATCGCCGGAAAACACCAGCCGAACCCGGCGGAACGAGAAGCTACTGTTGTTTTTGATGCCACCATCGCCCGGAGACCTGAGTTCAGGCACTTCGCCCTTTTCGGCTACACGGTCACCTGACAGCGGTTGGTTGTAACGCAATTGCGTGTAGCCGCGAACATTAATCTTGTTAAACCATTTTTCGTCATTTTTAGCGCGTTCCTCACGCTGTGCAACAACGTGTTCTTCAAGTGCTTTAATCTCGTTCTTTTCCAGTTCCATCTCGTGCTTGATCGCATCAATATCGGCTCGATCACTTGTTTGGTCTGTGCCAGAATGGTGGGCATCATGCTTGGAATAGCCGTTAGTGTTAGGTTGCACTTGTTCAAACGATCCCATCAACATACGGCCTGGGCCGGGTTCGGCATAAATCTGTTTGGTCTTGCTATCGACATAAAGGTCGATGGCATAAGCGGTGGATGCTGCGCCAGTGCCTAAAATAGCCGCAACTGCCAAAGTGAGTCTGGAAATTTTCATTGATTGCTCGCAGTAATTATTGAAACTCCCGCAAGCATAAAGAGGGTATGTGACAGTCTTATGACACTTTTGTTACAGTTGTGTTACAAGGCAACAAAACCAGGATTATGTTGTATTTATGCAAAATAATCCTGCCAGAAATAATTTATTTTTATTTCAATGGCTTTCGACAAGCGGCTTTTTTGAAAAGCTGGCTTTTGTCTTCGTTAAAACAGCTTGAAGTGCAAGGCCACCAGCATTCGAAAATTGATGAACAACAAAACTACTGGCATCATATAAGCCAAAGCCACACCTACCGAACCATGGCTTTTGTCCAGTGAAAAAGCCGCGTAACCATCTTGGGCATTGCCAATAAAGTTGAGTCCAGCACAGTTCGATTGAGATCCAAGTACTTTAGGTAATAGGGCATGTCGGCATACAATGCGCTCATTGACGCGCCTACTGCAATAATCACTAAAGTCAAATAGCCTGCACCAAAATGTTCACCGAACAAGTTCAGCAGGTGCTGCTCGAATAAGGTAACGTAAATACGAATAAAAATAGGGAGCGAAAATTGGTAGGATGTAGATCGAAGGAGTGGCTTGATATCATGTTTGGTAGTAGTTTGGGAATCACTTGGCAAGTCATTTTTTTAAAAATACACTGCCAGCTTGGACTTTAATCGTATAATGCCCACTAACTGTCTGTAATTGTTGGGGTGGTTTTTGTGACCACTTTCTGTAGGCAGCCTTCAACAAGTGTTTAGGATATTTTAAACGTAGCGTGACTATTCAGAGTTTTTTTAAGCCAAAATTGACGGTTAGTGTTTTGGCGCTTGTGATCGCCCTGTATCTTACAGTCGTACAGAATACCACTTTTTTTAAAGCCGTATTCGCAGCCCTCAACAAAACCGGGCATGGCAATCTCCCTTTCGGGACAGCTATCTACGCAAGTTTGACACTGCTATTTTTCTTGCTGCTATCGCTATTAGCAAGCATTAAGCCGCTATTCAAGCCTTTGCTGATGGTGATACTGGTTTTGGCTGCGACGATCAGTTTCTTTATGGATACTTACGGTGTTGTGATCGACGCTGACATGATCCAGAACCTGATGCAGACGGATGTCAATGAGGCCATCGAATTATTTAATTTAAAGCTATTCCTGCATATCCTCTTTCTGGGCGTATTACCTGCTGTTTGGGTTTGTCGTACGGAAATTCAGTACCAGCCTTTTTGGCCCGAAATAATGAGAAGGTTGCTAGTAATTGGGATTGCAGCGGTGTTATTGACTGGGACGGTTTTTACCTATTACAAGGATTTTTCTTTTGTCCTGCGTAATAACCACAGTTTGCGTTATTTGATTAACCCTAATTATCCGGTTTATTCCTTTGTTAAATACCTGAAAGGTTCAACGCAAACACAAGTCACCCAAGTTGCAGGGTTGGGTGCCGATGCCGAAGAAAACAAAACTTGGCAGAGTCGCGGTAGAAAATCGATTGTTGTGATTGTGGTAGGGGAGACGGCTAGGGCGGAAAATTTTTCCCTCAACGGTTATGCCCAAGCAACCAATCCACGGTTAAGCAAAGAAGATATCATCAACTTTCCAAATACCCACTCTTGCGGGACGGCTACGGCGGTTTCTTTACCTTGCATGTTTTCTAACCTCAAGCAAAGCCATTACAGCGATAATGATGCCAAACAAAGTGAAAACTTGTTGGATGTGCTGGCACATGCCGGTATCAGCGTATTATGGAAGGACAACAATTCCGGTTGTAAGGGTGTTTGCCAGCGGGTAGCTACCGAAAATACGGAAATACTTAACGTACCCGGCTTATGCGCCGGCGGCGAATGCTACGATGAGGTGATGTTGCAGGGCATGCAAAGCTATTTGATAAGCTGAATAATGACACTGTGATTGTTC
>JABFSV010000454.1 GCA_013140405.1 Methyloglobulus sp.
CGTTAAAGCACACGAGCGTCGAGCATAAGATGCCTCCCAATCCTGATCGCTCAGCGCATTCAATTGGGATTGGTCGATAAGCGCAGAGGTAATGGCGCGTGCTTGGTGGAAAAGCTTTCGATTATAAAAAACCAGATCAATATCCGAACTTTGCTGTTGTACTCCGATTAAAATTGATCCCGTCACGCCTGTTTGTGTTAAATCCAAACCACGTTGTTGGAATAAAAAGCACAATTCATAAAGGTCTTGTTCAACCTTATCACGTTGCTGGCGAAACAGAATCTGTTGTAACCTCAGCCTTGGGGAATGATGCTGGACAATGTCTCCAACGTCTACTGCATGCATATCAGCATCCAACAATGCCGAATGATGCAGGTATTTTGGAAAATTCTTTCTTAAATATTCGTTTGCTGGCTCAGTGGCTACCTTGTGCCATTGCCCGTTATTTTCATCATCAAGCTTAATATAACGCAAGAAACACAATACCTTATCTCGACCATCACAGCGTTCAGCACCTTGCTGGACAACCGCGAAACACAAACCCTCGGCAGTCTCGATAAAATCCTT
The DNA here is from genome assembly GCA_013140405.1 of Methyloglobulus sp. GTDB lineage: Bacteria > Pseudomonadota > Gammaproteobacteria > Methylococcales > Methylomonadaceae > Methyloglobulus. The sequence goes on from JABFSV010000454.1 coordinate 568, forward strand.
AGGCAGATAATAGTTACGTAATTCCGACATAATTCTGTGTTTATCTAAGCCTTATTGCAAAGACGCTGCTAGGATAGTCAAATTTTATTGAAAACCTAAGCTTAATCTTCTATGCTCTCGCAGTTTTGACCAAAAAAGAAAGCCACTCCCTATTATGCCCTAAATCACTCACAGGAAACCTTATGAAGATTGGTGTACCGAAAGAAATTCACCCTGGTGAAAAGCGCGTAGCTACAACGCCCGATGCTGCGGCACAGCTTATAAAACTGGGTTTTACTGTCAGCATTGAAAGCGGTGCTGGCGAAAATGCTGACATTTCCGATGAAGCTTACCAAAAAGTCGGTGTTGAAATTGTAAAAGATGCCAAAACCCTATGGGAAACAGCGGATATTGTGATGAAGGTGCGTGCGCCTGAACAGCATCCTGAGCTCGGCATCAATGAAATAGACTTGTTACCTCAAGGCAGTCGTCTGATAAGCTTTATTTGGCCCGCACAAAATGAAGCATTGATGAGCCAGTTAGCCGCTAAAGGCGCTACCGTATTGGCAATGGACAGTGTGCCAAGAATTTCACGGGCACAAAAGCTCGATGCCTTAAGTTCGATGGCTAATATCGCTGGCTACCGCGCTATTGTCGAAGCCGCCCAACATTTTGGCCGTTTTTTCACCGGACAGATTACTGCTGCGGGAAAGATACCCCCTGCCAAAGTTTTAGTCATCGGCGCAGGCGTTGCGGGCTTGGCAGCGATTGGCGCGGCTAAAAGCATGGGCGCAATTGTACGGTCATTCGACACCCGTCCCGAAGTCAAAGCGCAAATCGAAAGTATGGATGCTGAGTTTCTGATGCTCGACTTCAAAGAAGAAGGCTCTGGCACTGGCGGTTACGCCAAAACCATGTCCAAAGAATTTATTGAAGCGGAAATGGCCTTATTTGCCCAACAAGCCTTGGAAGTTGACATTATCGTCACTACCGCGCTGATTCCCGGCAAACCTGCGCCAAAGTTGATTACTGAAGCCATGGTTAAATCCATGAAGCCCGGCAGTGTCATCGTCGATTTGGCTGCTGAACAAGGCGGCAATTGCGAATTAACTGAAAAAAATCAAGTCGTCGTCAAAAATGGTGTAACCCTTATCGGTTATACCAACTTACCCAGCCGTTTGGCAAACCAATCCAGCCAACTTTATGCGACCAACCTACGGCACTTATTGACTGACTTAACACCTGAAAAAAATGGCATCATCAACGTCAACATGGACGATGAAGTCATCCGTGGAACGACTGTCATCAAGGAAGGTAAAATCACTTGGCCACCGCCGCCGCCAACATTGTCGGTTGCCCCCGCTGCCAAAGCAGAAGCCAAAACTGCCGCAACAGCCGTTGAAGCGCCAAAACCTGGGCCTATCAAACAATTTCTACCTTTATTCATTGGCTGCGCTGCATTATTTGCTATCGGCTCAGTAGCGCCGACCGCATTCATGTCGCATTTTACGGTTTTTGTGTTGGCGTGTTTTGTCGGCTATCAAGTCATCTGGAATGTCAGTGCGTCTTTGCATACCCCATTGATGAGCGTGACGAATGCAATCAGCGGCATTATCGTAATCGGGGCATTAGTGCAAATATCGACACCGGATTCACTGATTAGCGGCCTAGCAGGTTTGGCTATCTTAATTGCTTCAATCAACATCGCCGGTGGTTTTCTGGTCACCCGTCGCATGTTAGAAATGTTCAGAAAATAAGAGGAAAAAATAATGTCTCAAAGTTTAGTCACGATGTCCTACATCGTCGCCACCATTCTGTTCATTCTCAGTTTAAGCGGATTAAGTAACCAGGAAACCGCCCGTCGCGGCAATTATTACGGCATGTTAGGGATGGCAATCGCCATATTAGCCACCGTACTTAGCGGCGCGGTAACGTCTTACGGAATCCTGATTGGTGCGCTGATTATCGGCGGCTCCATCGGTTTGTTTGCAGCAAAAAAAGTCGAAATGACCCAAATGCCTGAACTGGTTGCCATCATGCACAGCTTGGTGGGTATGGCAGCGGTATTGGTCGGTTATGCCAACTTTATGGATACGTCATTAACATTGACTGGGGTAGAAAAAACCATCCATGAAGTTGAAATTTACTTAGGTATTTTAATTGGTGCTGTCACATTTTCTGGCTCAGTAATTGCTTTTTGCAAGCTCAGCGAAAAAATCAGCGGTAAACCTATGCTATTGCCTGCCCGTCACTGGCTTAATCTCGGCTTACTGATTGGCGCCATTGTTCTTTGTGGCATGTTTCTACACCAAACTGAAAATGGTGGCGGACTTTATCCTTTAGGGATAATGACAGTAATCG
>JABFSV010000372.1 GCA_013140405.1 Methyloglobulus sp.
AGTGAACTCCAATCATTAACAGTTAGCGAGTTTATTGAACGGGGCAGGGCGTTCTGTCCTGTGTTGGCACAGCACATTAAGAGTCATGCGGTCACATGGCTATTGGTTATCGCCATGTATATGCTTATACGTGCCAACTACCGTCTAGCGATTAACCAAACCCCAAGCCTGCCATATAACTTGTTCCTGATACACCTTAATGACAAGGTGGAAACAGGTGGATTGATTGCGTTCAAGTCGCATCATATTGAACCCTATCCAGACGGATATATGTTCGTGAAGCGTATTGTTGCATCCGCAGGGGAAATCGTGATCAAAAAACGACGGAATTTTGTGGTCGGCGACCAGACGTTGGTTGGCAAGGAGATTGGCTTGAGCAAAAAGCGGCTGTACCCGAACGACGAATTGCACGAGGGTAAAAACATCATTCAGCCTAGGAAATATTTCGTGGCAGGTGACCATGAGTACAGCCTGGATTCCCGTTATGACCTGCTTGGATTGGTGGATGAAAGCGATGTCATTGGCCGTGCCTACCCGATTTTTTAAGGCCTACCTAGCAGTGCTGACACTGCACCTGTCATCCTCAATCGTGAATGCGGGCGAGGATGATTTTTTTCTTAAGGAACTTGTAAAAGAACAAGAGCCGAAGATAAACCACCAGCCACCAGATTGGCTGAAAACAAAACCCACCAAACTCAACCCGGTATTTGAGCAGCTTTTGAGGGAGGGAAACCAAGGACGGCAAATCCGAGGCAATGGTGTTGCCGAGATAGAAAATACACAAAACGCCAGAAAAGAAATTAAAGGCCGGTGGATATTCGTGTCCATGGGGATGCCAGATCAAGAACTGAAAGCCGCAGCCGAGGAAGCGACTGCAACACAATCAATCTTGGTGTTTCGCGGTGTGGAACAGGGTGGCGATACAGGCACTATCACGAAACGCTTGTATGAAACCGTAAAAAATATGAAGCTGATGCCAGCTTCCGTCATCGATCCCACTTTATTCACCCGGTTCAATGTCAATGCTGTACCTACGATGGTTGAAACAAACGATAAAGGTGAAACAAGAACTGCTCGTGGTATGCCTGGGTTCAACTGGATGTCCAAACAAGAACCTGGAGATTTGGGGCAACGTGGTGCCATATTTGGCATTGTAGAACCCGACATGATCGAGGAAATGCAGCGTAGGATGCGAGAGTATGATTGGGCAAAAGAAAAACAACATGCCATCGACAATTTCTGGGCAAGCCAAAAAGATTCTGTCAGCCTGCCAACCGCAGAAAAAAATAGAGAACGGCTTATTGACACATCCGTTGTGTCGTCACAAGACATTTACCACCCTGACGGTAGGTTGATTGTAAAAAAAGGCCAAAAGATTAATCCGCAGGCGATTATGCCCATGCGCCATGCCTATATCCTGTTTGATGCCACCAGCAAGAAACAAGTCGAAGTCGCCAAAAAGGTGGGCGATGAGTTGCTGAAAAAACAAAACCCCGTCGTTTACCTGTTTTCGAAAATGGATCACGAAAACGGATGGGATCACTATAACCTGACACAGGAAACCCTGAATGCGCCTATCTACAAACTTAACCAAACCATTGTTGACAGGTTCAAGATTAGGGCGTTGCCGTCCTTGGTTGAAGGTGAAGGCGTTGCCGTTAAAGTGACAGAATTTGACAGCAGATAACTGAACTGATGCGTTTTTTAATTTCTATCTTCCTTTGTATTTCCATCCTGTGTTTCCAAATGGAAAGCTGCGCGGTTACCACGACCACCTCATCAAAAGCCATCAGCGCCGCTGATTTACTTTGCCCGGATGCCGACTTCTGGGGCGAAAAAATGCTGACTGGCGTTTGTTGGTCATGCCTGTTCCCTATCCGATTGGGTGGTTTTTCACTTTCAGACGGCGATGTCCCGGATGGCGCTACGGAAGAAACGCTTTGCGAATGCGATGCAAAGGGGTTGCCGGACATTGGCATCACGGGCGGGGCATGGCTACCGGCACGGCTGATTGAGGTGGTCAGGAAACCGTACTGTTCACCTATTCTGGGCGGCACGTCATTCAACAAGGGTGTCAGGTTGTGGGGTGGACGTAAAGAAGTGGAAGGGGACGGCACAGATAAGACCTACTACAACTACCATTACTGGGCGTTTCCCCTTTACATGATCTTGCAGCTTTTTGTCCAGAACAACTGCAATGCCGGTGGAGTCAGAAACCTTGACATGATGTACATGTCGGAATTAGACCCAACCTGGAATATAGACGAGCTGGCCTTCTTCATGAATCCCGAAGCTGTCCTGTTTGCGAATCCACTGGCGGTTGCGGCCTGCACGGTGGACTGCGCCACCACGACCATATCAAAAAAGCCCTTGGCATCATTGTATTGGTGTGCCGGTTGCTGGGGCAACCTTTACCCGTTCACCGGCAATATAGCGTCGGATGGCTCGCCTCCCAGGGACACCAGCCTGTTGACTGCGAGAGTGTTGGCATCCCTGCACCGCAAGGGTTTGGCGCACAAAACCTATGGCGATGATGCCCTATGTTCCGGGCAAATTTATCCGATGCTCCCAAAGCAGCAATACAAATTAAGCACGCTATTCCCTATCGCAGAAGCCAGCGGCAAGTGTTGCCATTGGATAGGTGAATCATCATTCAAATGGGGCGAATTCAGGACGATCCCAGGGACTGGCGAAGATTACGTGTACCTGTTGTGGAGGTACACCGATTGCTGCCTGAATGGGAATGGCAAATAGTTGCGAGAAGTAGGGTTGATGTGCAGCTATCTCAATAAACTAATAACCTGGCTGTTGGTTGCCTGTTTGATAAATAACCCGGTTTACGCGGTGTACACAGCGACTGGCTTGATCTTCTTTACCCCATTCCCAGCCTTTGCCGATGCCTTTTTAGATCAGGTGATAAATGGGCAAAATCTAGGAAATTCCTTGCTGAAAGACTACAGCACCCCTGTAGTAGATCCCATCACAGGAACCATGAGCTTGACCAATGGCAAGGTGGCTGGGCAATCGGTGCAACAAAATGGACTGTTCCAGGAAATCCAACCAGGGTCTATGGATGGTATTGCGGCTTCCTACGGCGATGACGTAGCGTTCGGAAACCAGGTCAACAATGGCATCGGTGCGCTGACATCAGGCACATCAACGCACGCGAAGGCATACCAGACCTTATTGGGGGCCAATACGTCGATGCCGGACGTTTCCAGGAACCCGATATGGACTGTCTCAGATGATGTTTTCACATTGAAGTCGCCGCTCATCAGCGATCTTTTCTCTGGATGCACAAAAACCACGGATTACTCGCAAACGTCGTGTCCTGCCCATGTGCCGGAATTAAAGACCTGCAAGAAAACGCTGGGCACCCAGTCGTGTACGGTGACCCGTCACGTTGCTGATGCGCGGACTAACGAAAAGAATATCCAGTTCATTTCATCCGCCGATCCACCACAACTGCCAAGCACGATCCATGACATTATTTTTTCCAATGTGCTTGATACCGTCAACTTAACGATAGGCATTCCCTGGGACTATGATCCTGGCAGTAGTGGCTGCTATTTTTGGGATTGGACAATGAATATAGCCGTCACTGACCCAACCAAAATCAGGAGCGCCCTGCTGACGCATGTAGTGGGTGATGGTGGCATCACAGTAATTATTGATGGGAAGACCGTATGGAGCAACGGAAACGGTGCTTGTGTACACGATGCGTGGAGCATGGATCCAAACTTGAGCATATTGCCTTACCTTACGGCAGGAAGCCATAACATAACCGTCAGGATAACGTCTGACGACAACAGGACAAAAACAGTGCCTGATGGCGGCACCCATTTTGTCATTAAACAAATTCCTGATTTCACCGAAACCATCACTGATTTTCCGGCAGGTTGCCGCCAGCGCCTGTTTGCCACATGGCCTCCCACTAACACGGCACCACAACCCTGGGTGTCCAGCGGTTCTATCAACGAACAAGCCTCCAATGAGTGGTGGCAATGTACGGACGCGTCAAATTCTAGGACATTCGGGTCAATTACAGTGACACCTGGCACATTCGGGCAATATTTAACGCCGATTTTGCCGAGTCCGCCGCTGTCGCCACCCGCGCCTATTTGTTACAGTGCAGAAACAAGATTGCCGGGAAGTATTTCCCTGCCGTGCTTTACGGACTTGAATGGGTTTGTGCAATGTCCAAAACCCACATTCAATAATTCCGCACATACCAGTTGTGATCCCATAGCGTCCAACCCAAACTGTGCGTGGGTGGGAGAGAAGTGCGCGGAAGGGGCGATTAGCCCTGTTACCGGAACTTGTGCCGAATTTATTGAAACCTATGATTGCGGAACAACTAAGCCAGGACTGTGTGACCAGGCCAACACGCATGAACAAACCATTTGCGACAGTGGTATCCGGTGCATGGGCGGTGAATGTGTTGACCAGGCAACCGAATCCAACAATGACTTTATCCGGGCGGCGACAGCATTACAGCTACTGAACCAAGTACAACAAAGCAATGGTTGTGATGCGGCAAAAGGTGATTGCTTGATATTTAACGGCGAACCGATGGTATGCCAGATGGCTGATTTGTCGGTGTTGGGCAGTGTGGATTGCTGCAATATGCCTATCCAGGGCAGTTGGATCCAATATATGCAACTGGCATTGAACTCATGGGAACTTGCAGATGCGTCCGTAGAAGAATATGCCCTTGAGCAATTTGGCATGGAAGCAACCAACGCACAAGGGGCTTGGCACTTGGTGACTGCGGACACCGTATTCAGTACGCCATTCACAACGGTGGCAGAGACGTGGACGAAAATTACCGAACCATTCACTTCCATGTATGATTCGGTCGTGAGCGAGTTTTCTGCCGACATATTATCAACGGCAGGTATCGCCGACCTACAGGCCCAAGCAATGCAGTGGATGTCCACCTGGGTAGTTGAAAATTTCGGCGCACAAGCGGGGGAAGCGATGTTTTCGTATTCGGTTGCGCCTGTCACAGATGCCGCTGGCAATGTGCTACAAGAAGGGGTGGCAACAGGTATGTCCGAAATGTTGGCATCAATCATCAACGTTGTCGGAATAATCTACGCGATTTACCAGATAGCCAAAATGGTAGTCCAGCTGATTTTTGCATGCACGGAGGAGGAAGCCAAGCTCAACATGCTGAAAGAGCAAAAGCTATGCACTAATCCTGGAGAAATTGGCGATTATTGTTCGGCATCGTTCCTTTTTGGGTGCATAGCCAGAAAGGAAGCCTATTGCTGTTTCAGCAGCCCCTTTGCCCGTATTTTCCAACAACAAGCCAGGCCACAACTGGGCATCAATTTCGGACTTCCAAAGACTCCAAGTTGCGATGGGCTTTCGGTCAAACAGGTATCAACCCTAGATTTCGACAAGATGGACTTTAGCGAATGGATCAACATGATGAAAGGTGCGAACCAGCTTCCGATAGACGGCGCTTCTGCCAACACGATGTTTAGCGTTGGGGCGGTGACAACCAGCAACATACCCGGCGCCACTCGCCAAAATGCACAGGACAAGCTCGATAAGCAAACGGATGGCAGCAATATTGACGATATCAGGCAATACTTGCTGAATAACCTATAGGGTATTGGTCAACGATGTAGCGCTATAATCAAGGGTGGGCAGGCGGTTTTGCCCACCCGACTTATCGCCTTCGGGCAGCGTCCAGACACAATGCAAATGATCGGGCAAAACCACCCAGGCATCAATGTAAAAAGGCCAGCGTTTGCGGGTTTCCTTGACCGCTTGGCTCAGGGTCTCTATATGCCGGGTCAAAAGGTCATTGGGGTGTCTTTCCAGCAGGTTGACGGTAAAAAAGTAAGTCCCGCCAGGGATGCGGTAACGGCGATAGTCAGGCATTGTTAATCCTCGATGGACACATTGTAACAATGTACCGCCATTTCCAAACCACCAACAAGATTAAAGTGTATAGGGCGCAATAGCATAGCGTATTGCGCCGAACGATGGTGGCACACATGCGGTGCAATACGCTATGCTATTGCACCCTATGGATTGATGATTGATTGCGCCTTACCGGGTTGCCGAGATTTGTGTGAGCGGTAGGCGTTGCGCTTTTGCAGCCACCGGATCACCCCGGTCACAAACAGCACTGGGCAAGCAAGGCCGCTTAGGAATACTAAAATACGCCCCGTCCAACCGAAGGCCTGACCTGAATGCAGCGGCCATTGCCATTGTGTAAAAACATCGCCTGCGCTGCCAGTAATTGGGTCTGCAACATGTAATATTTTTCCGGTAAATTGATCGACACTAAATTTGCGTGTATCAATAACAAATCTACTAAGACTGGGGATTTCTTTATGCTCAAAAACATAAACCCCTGTCTCCTCAGATGGCATATAAAAACCGTGCAAGCGGCCTTCGCCTTTTTTATTTGTCATTATTTCTGCAATACTTGCTGGGCTAAGCGGAAGCTCATCAGGTCGGCGGGTAGAATTCATACTAAAAGGGTCGGTTACTGGTGAGAAACGTTCCACTAGCCATTTGAATTCCTCACCAAGATTCATTGAAAAACCGGAAAACAATACCGCAAGAAGCACTATTGTCGAATAAAAACCAAAGGTTTTATGTAAGTCAAAATTAAACCGTTCAGGACTGGCATTGCGCTTAAGGGATAATGCTTGTCGCCACTTACCTGTCAATGGCCACCAAAGAATAAGGCCAGTGAATACGGAAATGATAAAAAAGACACTCAAAATCCCAATTATGAAGATGCCAGCCTCACCAAAAAGGAATCTATAATGTAAATTGAAAATAAATCCCATTAAAGTAGACCTGTTAATTTTAAGGGGATTAATCGAAGCATAAAAATTTCGCATACCCGTTACTTTTGCGGTGTAGGGGTTCACAAATATATTAGGGTAGGTTTGGTCTTCATCAGGTTTTGTTTTCGCTTTGTACCAAAAGCAAAACACAGTGTCATTATTACGCGGATAAATAACCGCATAAAGTTTTGCATCTGGCGGCCTAACAGCTTCAGCAGTAGTAAATATTTCCTGTAAAGGACGGTAATTTATTCCGTATTCGTTGGGTGTAGAAACAATCAACATCTCAGAGTTTAACCATTCATCTATTTCTGTCCAAAACACCAAGATGCTTCCGGTTAATCCTATTACCGCTAGGATAAGACCTAGCGATAATCCTAGATATAAATGCACATCCAGCCAGAATTTTCGTCGGCCTTTAAGCATGGATAAACGATTGACTTTTCTTACTACGCCATAATCTTTATAAGCTGAACACATAGGTTTTAATCAGGGTATACGGACAGGGCTAGGGGAAACGAAATTTAACAAACTACCGTTAAAGCTGGGTTTAGGCTAATGCTTAAACCCAGCCAACGGATTACGGGTTAGTATTCCAAGCGTAATGACCCAAGGACTGTTAAGGGTTCTGCCGGAAGCCCTCCGATTTCATAAACATCCCCATGAAAGTAACTTTTATTTAAGATATTGTTTACATTAACCTGAGCTGTCAGATGCGATTTGCCAACGTCAAACCGATAGGCTGCCATAGCGTCCCAACGTGCATATCCAGGTAAACTGAATGTGTTGGCTGTATTTCCCTGTCGCTGACCTGCTAGGTAAACCCCTGTCCCCAAACTAAACCGTTCGATTGGCTCGTATTTAACCCAGAAACTCGCTGAATGCTCGGGTGCAAAACGTAAACGGTTGCCCTGGTTATCAGAATCTTTAGTGATCCTGGCATCGTTAAAGGCATAAGTTGCAATCAGACTAATTTGATCGTTGAGCTTACCGTTAAGATCAAATTCTATACCTTGGCTTCGCGCTTCACCGATTGCTCGCTGGAAACGCGGATCGGTAGAATTTGTATCACGGGTCAGAAGATTTTCCTTGGTGATATGGTAAAAAGCCAAGTTCCCCGTAAGCTTGCCATCTAAAAATTCAGTCTTGATACCCCCTTCATATTGCGTGGCAGTTTGTGGCGCAAATGGCTGACCGTTCGCAGATCGGCCATTGTTTCCGCCAAAGGATTCCACATAATTGCCATATAGCGATAGCCAGGGTGCGACTTGGTAGACAATGCCTGCACGCGGGGTAAATTTTTCGGCGCGTAGGGTATCGAGGGTAATGTCGCTCAAAGACACGCCGCCGCCAAAAGCGGAACCCGAAGAAATATTCGCCCAGTTATAGCGTCCGCCCAAAAGAAGGTGTAGTTTGTCAAAAAATGTGAGTTGATCCTGAAAATACACACCGTACCATTCACCGCGATTATCCTGAACATCATTGTGAGGTGTCCTTCTTAGAGCAGCGACATCTACTTGAGGATAAACTGGATTAAAAATGTTATTAATTTGTAAGTCAGAAACATCAAACTGGTCAAACGTCGTCCGTTCGTAATAGGTATCCGCACCGATCAAAACATTATGCTTGATTCCCAATGTTTCAAAATGTCCATTTACATCAAAATAAGCTGTATAGTTATCACGAATTGAGTTACCAGTTGAAAGAAATAGCGGTAAGGAGCCTTTATTTCCAACGCCCAAAGGAAAGGTCTCAATATATTTGTTATCTACAAATGTTGCGGTTATGCCGTTACGGATTTTCCAGTCATCATTAAAATGATAAGACCAGTTGAATTCTACTAATGGCCCTTTGAAACTTTCTGTTGATCCAGGAACAATGTATGAGCGATTACGCGGTACGTCAGCGAGATGGCCTTTAGCCCCATTAACCCCGCTAACAACAGGGATGCCCGGATCAAAAACGGTATCGTCATCGCGATACTCAACATTGAGATTAAACTCAAGTGCGTCGGTCGGTTTCCAAGTCAGGCTTGGTGCAATAAATTTCCTTTCTTTACCCATGAAGTCCCGATAAGAACCCTTGTTTAAATAGGCGAAATCCAAACGGTAAAGCAGGGAGCCGTCGGCTGTGAGCGGGCCTGTGGCATCAAGGGTGGTTCGATAAAGATCATAAGAACCGAACTGTTGCGATAGGGCATAATAAGATTCAGACAGGGGTTTACGTGTTACGGCATTGATAAGGCCACCCGGCTCAATTCGCCCATAGAGAATACTTGCCGGACCTTTCAAGACTTCCACACGATCAAGATTTGCTGTCTCGAATGTCATATTTGGTACTCTTGCACCGTTACGCAGTCTATAAATATCCGTTCCAGAATCAAAGCCTCGTATCAGGAATTGATCATAGAAATCACCAAATCCACTTGTTTGTTGTACACCACTGACGTTTTTTGTGATGTCTTGTAGGCGTATGGCTTGTTGGTCGTTTGCCACTGCTCTTGGCACTACCTGGATCGATGCTGGCGTTTCCATAATCGGCGTGTCAGTTTTGGTTGCGGTAGTCGCATCGGTTGCCGAATAAGATTTGTTATAAGGATCACTCGTATTGTACGGGTCATTGGGGTCGTAATCCGCTTCCACCGTCACTTTTGGCAACGTCGTATCGCTGCCGCTAGATTGGGCTTCCGGCGTTTCTTCCACATCAGCCGTCTTCCTAAAATTGGCATCCGGGGTTTCCACGGTCACCGTCTTGGCATCGACAAAACGATATGTCATCCCGCTGCCTTGCAACAACTTGGATATGGCTTGCGCTGGGGTCATGCTGCCGTCCAGTCCGCCTGTTTTGAAAGCCCGCAGCTTATCGGCGGTGTACAACAGTTCCAGGTTGGCATCGGAGGCAAACCGCATCAAGGCGCTATTGAGCGGTTGCGCGGGAATATGGTATTGTTGCCTGATACTCTCTGCGCTTACCTTTCCGCAAAGTATTAAGGTGATAAACGCCATTATCAGGTGATGGCGATTGAAATGGATTGTCATGTTTTCTCCTGGGTAAAATATTGCTTTCCTCCTATAAGACGTTTCAGAAAAAAATGTGACTCAAAAAGTGTGAAGTATTTTTGTTTTGGTGTGCTTATTGATTCGGCCTTATGAAGTTTTAAAGTCCGTTCGCCTTGAGCCTGTCGAAAGGCTTATGTGCTTCGACAAGCTCAGCACGAACGGTTCAAACATTAAA